>JAEXCN010000516.1 GCA_023402175.1 Pseudomonadota bacterium
GCCCGCAGCTTCGGCAGAGTTGCTCACGGCGAGAGCATATCGTCTCGCCGCGCGCCCATGGAGCGCTCAGCGCTTCTCGGCGAGGATCAACGTACGCGGCGACTCACACCCGAAGAAGACGCCGGGAGTGCCGGTCCGACCACTCACCTCCGCAACGCGGAAGCCGTTGTCGTGCAGCATCTTCCCGAGCTCGTGGAGCGCGTACGTGCGGATGGAGTACTCGATCTCCTTCGTGCGGCCGTCATCCATCATGAGGGTTCGCTTGACCTTCATGCGGCTCGTGATGAAGTCGATCGTCATCTCGTCCATGCAGATGCAGCCGTCTCCCTCGAACCACGCGAGCGAAGGCGCCTGCCGGACGATGTAATCGCGGTTCACGACGTCGAGGAGGAACTGTCCGCCCTTCTTGAGCGCCTTGTGGACGCGGGCGATCACCGAGCTGTTCTTCTCCTCGTCGAAGTAACCGAAGCTCGTGTTCCACGAGTAGACGCCGTCGAAGGTCTCTTCGAACGTCATCTCGCGCATGTCGCCCTGGACGAAGTTGATCTTCTGCTTCCGGTCCTGCGCCTCGTCGGACGCGCGCGCGAGCATGGCGAGGCTCAGATCGAAGCCGACGACCTGATAGCCGCGCGCGGCGAGCTCGACGGCGTGGCGGCCCGTCCCGCACGCGAGATCGAGGATCATCGCGCCGGCCTCGCAGCCGAGGCTCTCTTCGATGAAGTTCACCTCGCCGTCGATCTGCGCGTCCGACACCTTCGCCATGGTGCGGATGAAATCGTCGTTGAAGAGCTCTTCCCACCACGGCCGCGTCTTCTTGCGGTTCGCCGCGTTCTCCGTCATCGGCGGCGGCGCAAGCGCACCGACCGGCGGAACGAAGACGAGCGGATTCGACGGCCGACGCGCGGCCGGCCCCGGTGTCGACGCGACGGACGCGTGCGGCGGGTTCGCCACGGTCTGGATCGTCACCGGCGGCATCTGAGCGACCGGCGCGACCACCGGAGTGATCGGCGTCATCGGCGTCGGGGCCGAGAGCTGCCCGCGCGGCGCCGACGCGGCTGCGGGCGGCGGCGCCGCTGCCATGAGTGAGGTAGCTGTCGCCACCCCCTCGGGCGCTTTGAACGCCGGATATTTCCCGGCCGTCTTCACGGGCGGCGGATGCTGCGCCGGCGACGGGAGCGACTCGACGCTCACGAGATCTTCCGGCTCGACCTCGACCTCGCCTGTCTCGCTGATGCGATCGCCGTCTTCGATCCGGATCTCCTCCGAGTCGAGCGGCGACGGCAGCCGCGGGTAGGTCGCGAGCTCGTCACTCGACGGATCCGGGATGCTCCCCATCCCCGACAGATCCATGTCGACCGGGATGTCCTCCGAGATCGGCGGGCTCGAGTTGTGGACCTCGTACGCGTCGAGCATGGTGCCGCGCGGATCGATGTCGTCCGCAACCGCGTCATGGCTCTCGCCGTTCGGCGCATCGTCATTCAGCTCGACGATCGGCGTCGGCTTGATCGGCGGGAGTATCGGCTCGCGATCCACCTCGGGCTGGAACGGCGTCCACCCGGGCTCGTTCGAGGGGTCGATCCCGACGGCGGGCGCCTTGAGCGCCGACGTGTCCATCGTGAGCATCGCGAGCCGGGCGCGGACCTCGTCGCTCGGCAGCTCGAGCGTGTCGTCCGCACCGAACGCCGGCGGCGGCCCGGTCATCGGGCGCGCAGGCGGGATCGTATCGGACCCAAGCTCGCCCATCGCCGCCGGCTCCGGTGACGAAGGCGGCCGGCTCGGCGTCGTCACCGGCGGCAGCACCGCGGGAATACCGCCGACCGGCGTCGTCGCGGGGAGGGTCGGACGCGAGATCTCGTCGTCCGGGATGCGAAGGGTCATCTTCGCGCGCTTCCGGCCTTGCGAGTCCTTGTCGCGCGAGGTGTCCGATGCGGCCTCGAGCCGGCTCGAGCTCCGGTCCTTGCGCATCGGGGGCGGCGGCGCGGACGGCGCGCCCGCAGGTGAGGAGTTTTTTTCCGGGAGCTTGGCTCGCTGGACCGGAGGAGGCGGCGTCGAAGGCTTCGGTGCAACAGGGGGCGGAACGTCGGTGGGCTCGTCATCGCCGAGGATGATGTCGTCGAGCGGCTCGGCTTGTTGAGCGCTCGCTTCGGCGTGGGCCCGGGAGAGATCGGGCCCGAGCTTCGACGGTCCGTCGCCGCTCATCCGGCCCCCTGTTTGGTCGCGCCGCCGGTCGCGCTCCTTGCGTGGGGCTCGTGCAGCGCGAACGGCTGACCAAACCTGACCGGACCTTCGCTCACGAGCCACTTCGCCACTACACCGGGCTCGAAGAACACGACCGCTGTCGAGCCGAGGCGGAAGATGCCGATCTCCTCGCCTCGCTCGACCCGGCGAGGTGGCTGGAGCTCGTGCACTCCCAGCGGGACGTCGAGCTCGTCGATCCCCGAGACGGTGATGCGACCGACGACCATCGCCGCGACCATCACGACCGTCACGCGTCCGAGACCAGACTCGGGCGGCGTGTCGATCGCGATCGCGACGCGGCGATTCCGAACGAAGAGGTTGTGGACGTGGCGGACGCCGATCGCGTTCACCGGGTAGTAGTCGCCCGGCATCGAGCGAACCGTCGTGATCGCTCCCGGGACGGGCGCATGCACGCGGTGGTAGTCGCGCGGCGACAGGTAGACGACGCATCCCTGGCCGCCCTCGTACCGGCGAGCTTCGTCGGCATCGCCGAGCAGCTCGTCGACCTGGTACGGTCGGCCTTTCACGCGGAAGGCGCGACCGTCGACGGGACCGATGGAGTCCACGCGTCCGTCCGCGGGGCTGATGATGACCCGCTGGTCTTCCGGCAGCGGCCTCACGCCATCGCGGAGCTCACGCGTGAAGAACTCGTCGAACGAGCGGAAGCCGGTGGCCTTCCGACACTCGTCGAGATCCACGTCGTAGGCACGACAGTAGAGATCGACTACCGCCTTCCCGACGCGGTCGGGCCAGGGGTACTCGGAAAGCCGCCCCATCACACGCGTGATACGGGTCCGCGGCAGCACTCGCAGGATCTGGGCAGTGGCGTACGTAATCGCGTTCATCGACGACAAGGTGAAGGACCCGGCCCCTCCGTCATCAGCGGGCCCACCGCACGCCAACGTGACGCGAGGGGTTCCCCGACCTCTTTCTTTCGGCAGATTCTGCCGTTACGGATTATGCCGGCCCTCCGCGGGGAAGGTCAATCTTGGTCCGGAGGACAACCTCGACCTCCGGATCGTTCATCGGGCCTAATCTTTACCCAGATCCGGCTCGTCTCGCTTCCGGGCTGCGTCGCACAGTGGCCCACCCGGCTCGGGTGCTCCCGGTGGGCACGCGCTCTCGACCGTGAGCGGATCGTGGGCGAGCGCCTCGTCGTTCGCACTGTCGGCTGTGGCGACATCCCCCCTTTCTCGGGCCAGGCGGCTCCGGATGGCCCAGCACGGGCCAAAGCTCGCGATCCACGCCTTCGGATCCTCGACCAGGGACTCGGCCGCCCGCGGATCGCCCTTTGCTTCGAGGACGCGCGCGCGGAGGTAGCGAAGGCTCGGATCGGGCAAGAGGCTCTCCGGGATCTTGTCGACCTGCATCAGCGCCTCGTCCGCATGACCACGCCCGAGGAGGAGCTCGCCGAGGCGCGAGCGCTCACGCGAGTCCGTCGCGGACGGCAGCGAACCGCCGAGCCCGTAGAGCGGTGAGAGCGGCTCCTTCGTCTTCCGCGCGAGATGCGCGCGCCACTTCACGTCCCATTGCTGGAGCGTCTCACCGCTGACTTGTGTGAGCGCTTCGTCGACGGCCTTCGCCGTGCGGAGCGCGACGAGCAGCTTCGCGAGCGCGCCTTCCGGCTGCGTCTCGACGAAGAAGCGCACGAAGCTCGTGACCTCCGCGAACGCAACCATGGCGGCGTCCGCGCTCGGCAGCATCGCGATCGAGGGGCCGAGCTTGTCGAGCGGAAGGTCCAGCTTCAGCTCCATGCCGCGCTGCACGACGCTCTCGACGCTCGGTCGATCGTCGAACGGTCCCGGCTCGCGCCATCGCGTCTCCTGCCGACGCGCCACGCCTTCGTGCAGCCAGAGCGGCGCGCGCTCACGCGACTGCATCGAGATCGCGAGGTGCGTCATCTCGTGCGTGAGCGTGTCGCGCCAGGGATAGCCATGCTTGCTCGCGCGCGGAGAGAGGATCGTGACGCGCCCCCACTTCGCGACGGCGACCGTGCCGGTCGTCTGCGCCGCCTTGTACGGCAGCCCGGTCATCGCCGAGAGCGAGAGCAGATCGCGTACGACCGTGATGCGCGTCGGCTTCTTCCATTCGACGCCGAGATCGCGCGTGAGCGAGGCGCGCGCCTTGTTCACGGTGTCGACGATGAGCGGCATGAGCGCGCGGTCACCTTCGTCGTGCCAGCGAACGACGACGCCGGCCGCTTCGTCCTTGTCGACGACCGTGGCCGCCGTCACGCGCGCGCATCCGCGCGCAACGTCGGCGAGGATGCGGCCTTCCTCGCTCTGGGCGACGTCGTTCCGGCTCATCAGCGCCGCCGAGAGATCGCAGTCCTCCTCGTAGAGAGCGAGGCGCGCCTTCGCCATCACGACGGACGGGCTGTTCGGATCGGCCTTCGCGAGATCGGCCCGAGCCTTGTCGTACTCCATCGCGACGATGAGGTCGTTCGCGCGCCCCGCGACCACCTCCCCCGGATCGGGCTGCGCCACGGCACGCGCCGGCCCACACACCGCGAGAAGTCCCGCCGCGAGCCCCGCAAGAACAGGGAACAGCGAACGGGAAACAGGCAACCGGGATTGGGAACGGGAAACAGGCGAGGCGGAACGAGGCATTGCCGCGCGCTCGGCTTCCCGATTGCCTGTTCCCTGTTCCTTGTTTCCTCTTCCGAGAATCATCGCAGAAGCCCCTCTGCGTAACGCTTCACCGCGTCCTTGAATTTGCCGCCCGTGGGCTGACCGAGTCCCTTGATCACGCGCTTGCGGAACTCTTCAGGGCCTTTGTGAGCGTCGGCCTTCGGAATATCGGTGTGGTCGCGAGCCATGCGATCGCCGTCGCCGCTCGACGAGTCGCGTTCGCTCTCGCCGTCACCGAGCGCGTCGCGTGCCATCTCGAGCTTCTGCTGCGCCTCGCGCTGCTTCTTCAGGCCCTTGTCCGCGTCGCCTTCGCGGAGCGCCCTCGCCGCTTCCTGCGCCGCCTGCTCGGCGTCGTGGAGCGCGTCGAGCGCAGCCGGCGGAAGCGCCTCCTGATCGCGTCCCTTCTTCGCGAGCTCGCGGGCGCGCTCGCCGAGCTTGGCCTCGGTCTCGCCGTGCTCGCGGAGCTCGGGCGCGGCCCGCTGCGCAGCGCGGCGGCGGAGCTCTTCGAGCTTCTCCTCCGCCCACTTCACCTCGGCCTCCATCTGTCGTCGGGCCTCGTCGACGGTGCGCTCGGCGTTCGGATCGGCGAAGCGTCCGAATCGCTCGCGCGAGGCGGCGCGCTTCGCTTCGTCGAGCGCACCGAGCGCGTTCCGTCCGCTCTGCACGGCGTCGGCGGCGTTGCCCTGCTCCATGGCCCGCGCCATCTGCTCGGCGTGCTCGCGTGCAGCGGCGCCCTTGCTGGTCCAAGAGTCGCTCCCGCCGCCGACGTTCGGAAGCGGACGGACCGCTTCGCGGATCTTCTGCGCGTGCTTCTTCGCTTCCTCCGCGAGCGCTTCGAGGTCTTCCTTCGTCGAGCCGGAGGCGATCGCCTGCTCGACCTTGCCCACGTGCCCGGCATGCTCCGCGGCGAGCTTGTCGAGGTCCTTCGCGGCCTCGTTGAACGCCTGCTCGACGTCGCTCGTCTCGCCGTCGCCCTCTTCCCCTGCCGCGCCGCGCCCGCCGCCCGACTCGCCGCCGGCGTGCGAGGGTCGCCCGCCGCGCGCGCCGAACGAAGGATCCGGCTGGCGCAGACGCGCCGCGAGATCCTGCGCGGCGAGCGTCGCGTGCGTGAGATCGCTCGCGCTCCGAGCACGCGCGACGCGAAGCAGGTCCATCTCGACGATCTCGCCGATGTCACGCCCGAGCGCACCGAGCCGGCGCATCGCCTTTCCGCCGCCGTCGAGGACGAGGACGGCCGCGTCCATGCGCTGCTCGCCTCGGACCTTCTCGGCAGGCTTCTGCGCGAGCGCTGCAGCGGCCGCGAGGTCTTCGGCCACCTCAGCGAGCTCGCGTGCGACGTCGCGCGTGTCACGGAGGCCGAGCCCCTGGATGGCGGCGTCGACGACGAGGACAATCCGCTCGGTCGCCTTCACGACGTTCGCCCGCGCGGTCGTGCTCGGCGATCGGAGCTGGTTGTTCGCCGCGTCCTTCACCTTGCGCATGCGGCCGCGGAGCATTGCGCCGAGGCGGCTCGGCACACGGATGCCGGCGTACGACGTCGAGAGCGCTGACTCGAGCATCTCGCTGCCTTCTTCGGCAAGCTTCACGTCTTGCTCGAGCATGGCCTTCCGGTCCTTCGGCTCGGCGGGGAGCGGGGTCTTCAGGCGCCATGCGAGCGCGTCGACGAGCGCGTCGCGCACACGAACGAGCGCCGCCAGCCGGCGCGACTCGGGCTCGCCGACGTCGGGCGGCACGATCGTGATCGCATCGCTCGCGCCCCACTTCGGACCCGTGATCGGATCGTTGTCCTTTGCCTCGACGCGGATCTCGATCGGCGCGTGGCTCTTCTTGATGAACGCATCGCTCGCGCGGAGGTTGTATCCGCCGCGATCGTTCTTCGTCTCGCCGTCGAGCCGGGCGAGCACGCGACGCTCTTCGCGCGGCCCGGCACGGAGGACGAGATGCACCTCGCGAAGCCCGTGATCGTCCGTCGCCTCGTAGTGGATCGGGATCTCGGAGGCGTCCTCTTCGGTCGCGAGGCGGATCTGCTTCGGCGCGCCTTCGAGCGTGACGAGAGGAGCCTCGTCCGGGATCGATTCGACGGGCGTGGCGTCCGGCTCGGGGATGACGACCTTCCCGAAGCGCGCCACCACCTTGAGCTTCACGCTCTCGGCGAGCGGCCAGCGCGCGACGACATGACCCGAGCCGTCGTCGACGAACGGCACCTCGGCGGTCCCATCCGTGAGGAGCAAACGGCGACCGGCATGCAGCGGCGTTCCGCGTACCGTGAGCAACGTCCCACGCGGAAGCGCCACGTCGTCGTACGGCGACACGCGACGCTCCTCCTGGTGCAGGTAGTCCGGCGGCCGCGCTCGGATTTGTGGCTCACTGAGCCACGTCATTCCGACGGGCGCGATGCCGTCGCGAGCGACGAGGACGTCGGCGCCCTCGACGACGGCCCATGGATTCATGGCACACGCCGCGACGTTGATCGCCGCGAGGCCGAGCGCGATGACGCCGAGCACGAACGCGACGCGCTGCGCGCCGCGACGGACGCCGTCGAGCGGCAGCGCCGCGAGCGAGCGAGCGACGTGGAGCTCGGCGAGCTCGCGCGACGAGCCACCCGTCGTGTCTCGGTCGAGGAGCGAGAGCGAGCGAATCGCGCGTGCAGCGGCCTCCGGCTCCATCCGCCCGGCGACGTGCTGGATGGTGCGAGCGGGATCGGAGAAGACGCGGTTCGCGAGCACCCGCACGATCACGGCGCCGGTGACGACCGCGAGCAGGAGCAGCGCGCCGCCGATGCGGGCCTCGGCAGTCCCGCCGCGCGCGACGAGCATCGCGATCGTCGCAACGAGCACGCACGCTGCCGTGACCGCGCGGCGGCGTGGCCCCTTCACCGTGTACTGCCACGCATCGGAGAGCGCCCGGAGCGCCTCGCGATGCGACGACGTCACGGGGGCTTTCTTCCGCAGCGGCGCTCCCGGCGGGCGGCTCCATCGCGGAGGCGCGATCGAGACCTTGCGAGCCCGAGGCGTGAACTGCCTCTCTCCCGGGCTCGATTTCGAGTCTGCCGACGCCATCGAACAGCTGAATTTACCCCACGCTCACTGCGGGGGCGAAGGGAACGGTCCGATCGTCGGCGGGGGCCAAGGCTGATCCGGCGGATAGAACGGCGGCCGCGGACCAGGGAACTGGAACGTGCCGAACGGCGTCACGATCGTCGTCTGCCCTGCGCCCGCATCTGCGGCAGGTTGGGGGCTCCCGCCGGCGTCTTGATGAGCTTGTCCACCGCCGCCCGCGTCCTTCTTCGGTGCCGGCGTCGGATTGGACTGCGGCTGAGGCGATGCCGGGATCGACGTCGGCGGCGTCAGCGGCGTCACCGGCGTGATCGCCGTCGAGGGCGGCGCCGCGGTCGTTGGCGTCGTCGTGGTCGGCGGCGTGCTCGTCGCGAACGTCGGAGGGACCGGCGAAGGCTGCTGCGTGCCGAGCACGTACGCGACGACGGCACCCGCGCCGAGGAGGAGCGCGATGATCGCGAGCGCGATCACGAGACCGGACCCGCCCTTCTTCCTCGCGCGTGGCTCGTCGTAGTGCACCGGCGCAGCGACGTGCGGCCCATGATGCGGGTGGAGCGCGTGCGGCGGCGGCATCGGCATCGGCGCCATCGGGGGCGCACCGATCGTACCGCCTGCGCCATGGCCCATCGGCGCCGGGCCTCCGATGCCGGGGGACGGATTCGTGAGCGCAGCATCGACCGGAGCGCCCATCACCGTTCCGGTGCCGATCTCCGGACGTGCTTCCGCCGTGTCGGCGAGCGCCGCCGGCACGACGATCGGCGCGGGCGCGATCGCTCCGCCGACGGCCGCCGTGAGCTTCGCCGTCGCCGGGCGTTTGCCGCTCACGATGTCCTCGAGCGCGAGCCGCATCTCGGTCGCGTTCGCGAAACGGAGCTCGGGACGCGGAGCCATCGCGCGGTGGACGAAGCCGGCGAGCTGCGGCTCGATGCCAGGCGCAGCCTGCACGAGCGGCGTGATCTCACCGCGCTCCACCTTGAGGATGAGGACGCGAGGATCGTCCGCCGTGGCCGGAGCCTCCCCAGACAGCATCTCGTAGAGCATCACGCCGACCGCGTAGAGATCCGCGCGCACGTCGACCTTGTCGGCCGAATATGCCTGCTCCGGCGCCATGTACTCGGGCGTGCCCATCAGCATGCCCGCAACGGTGAGGTTCTTCGTCTGCCCCGTCTGCGCGGTCTTGAGCTTCGCGATGCCGAAGTCGATGAGCTTCAGCACGGGCTTGCCGCCCTGGAACGTGACGAAGACGTTGTCCGGCTTCAGATCGCGGTGGATGACGCCGAGCGCGTGCGCCGCCTCGAGCGCCTGGAGGATCTGCGAGGTGTACTCGCACGCAGTGCCGACCGCGAGCCGCCGCTGTCGCTTCACGACGCTCGACAGCGGCTCGCCCTGCAGAAGCTCCATGACCAGGTACGCCACGCCGTCGGGCGTGCGATCGACGTCGGTCACCTGCACGACGTGCGCGCTGCGGATCTGCGCCGAGACGCGCGCCTCCTGGAGGAAGCGCTCGGCGATGCCCGCGCGGCGCGCGAGATCGGTGTGGAGAACCTTGATCGCGACGTGCGTCCCGAGGTTCAGGTGCTCGGCTTCGTAGACGGAGCCCATGCCTCCGTCTCCGAGCAACCGGAGAAGCTTGTACTTCCCGCTGATGACCTGCCCGACCTCGACCACGCTCCGGCTTTTATCATAGTCGGCCCCGGAGCCACGGACGGAGCGTTCGGCAGAGTAAGGCACGCCCATGCTCGGTCTGACGCGCGGGCCCGCCGATTGTTCTCGACCGTAGTGTGTAAAGAAACCTCTCGAGCCCCATTTCGTTGCAGAGCGCAACTGGGCCGCACCACGTCGTTCACGATCGAGCGATGAGGTCGAGTCGACCTGTCACGCTGCTTGGGCTTCGATTCGGCTCACGTGCAGGACGGCTGTTGCCGTGTCGGCGTCTTCGACGGCCGAAAACATGGGGACGAGGGCGGTCTCGTCGGCGCCGCCGAATGCGCCGCTCGGGGAGAAGGCGCGCGCGTGCGGGCCGTCGAGCACGAGGTACACGTCCCGCCACGCGCTGCCTTCGCGCCACGGCGCGGTGATCACGTAGGCGATGCGCTGGCGGTCGAGGTGGAGCTCTTCGGTGCCGCGACGGATGAGCACGCGGCGATCGGTGACGAAGTAACGTGTCTCGCGCGCGAGTCGCCACGGCTTCAGGACTGCGGAGTACGCGACGAAGCACGCGACGCCCGCGAGGAGGAGCACGACGAGCGCGACGCCGCCGATGAACACGGCCGCGGTTGCTGGCGGCAGCGCGTGCGCGCGGAGCACGCGCGTGACGGGTGGCCCGAGACGTACGAAGACGTGCACAGCCGCGAGCGCCAAGAGCGCGCCTCCGACGGTCGTCGCGATCCGGCGAGGCGTCCAGCGCGATGCCCACGGCTTTGCGGTCCACAGCACGCGTTCGCCGTCATCGAGCCGCTGTGCCAGCGGGCGATTGCCATCACCGAGCGGCGCGCTCGGCGTGAGGCCGCGGACGATCGCCCAGAGCCGGTCGGGCGCCTCGACGTTCGAGAGCGTCAGGCTGAGCGTGCGCTTCAGCGCGCCGGTCGGGACCGCTCGCTCGAGCACGAGATCGCCGACGCCGGGCACGCTGGCGTTCCAGCGGATGATCGCGTAGCTGATCGCGTCGCGCTCGATCGTCCGGCGGAGCCGCCCGCGCTGCCAGATCACGTGCTTCTCCGTGACGAAGTACCGCGCCGAAGACCGAAACCAGAGCGGCAGCCGCCATGCCGCGAGCGCGAGCGAGGCCGACCACGCCGAGAACGTGAGGAGCGTTCCGACCGACTGGCGAAGGCTCGTCGCGATCACGATCGCGAACGCGAGCGCGACGACGGACATCGTCGTTGCCACGACTGCGGCGAGCTTGAACGCCCCGGGCACGGAGACGACCTTCGGGCCGCCGCTCCAGACGATGTTTTCTCCGTACAGCGAGTCGCGCGCCATGGCCTTGCTCGTCAGACGACCGGAGTGCGCTCCTCTTGGCACTCCCATTTCCTTTTCCGGAAACGGAGCAAGAACAACGCCACCTTAGGACAGCTTGGGCCCGATGTTTCGCTCTGTCCATCCCCGCGAACGACTCGGCGCGGAAGCTTACCTCGCCGCTTGTCTCGCACCCGTCTCGCACCCGCCTTCCACCCGCCTTCGCCGCCTGCGAAGAACCGGCGCGACGCGCCCGGTGTGTCGGCCTATTTCGGGAGCGGGAGCGGCGCGTTCCGCCGCGTCGATCCGCGCGCGAAAGCGGCCTGAACGAAGCCATTGCAGAGCTCTGGCATCGGGATCCCGGCGACGGCGGCCGCCTCGGGATAGAGGCTCGTGTCGGTGAAGCCCGGGAGCGTGTTGACCTCCAGCAACATTGGCACCGTCGGCTCGCCTGCCACGCTCGTCTCGGGAACGACGAAATCGACACGCGAGAGATCGCGGCAGCCGAGCGCACGGTGCGCAGCGACGGCGATCTCCTGGACGCGCAGGGTGAGCGCGTCGCCGAGCGGCGCGGGGCAGAGGTGCTCGCTGCGGCCCGGGGCGTAACGCGCCTGATACGTGTAGAACGCATCTTTGGGGGCGCGGATCTCCGTCGGCGGAAGCCATGCGGGCTCCCGGAGATCGAGGACGCCGCACGTCACCTCTCGTCCGGGCGCGAAGACCTCGACGAGGACGGTGTCGTCGACCTCCCATGCCGCCTCGATCGCCTCCGCGATCTCGCGCGCCGAAGCGCCGCTCGACAGGCGCGCGACGCCGATCGCCGAGCCGTTCGAGCACGGCTTGACGACGACCTTGTCGCCGAGCTCGCGGATCGCGCGTTCGGCCTCGTCCGCCGCGCTCTTCGTCCCGCGACGTGCGGAGATCGAGCGCGCGATCGGGAGGCCTGCATCGGCGAAGAGGATCTTCGCTGTCCGCTTGTTCATCGCGAGGGCGCTCGCGAGCACGCCCGATCCGACGTACGGAAGATCGAGCACCTCGAGCAGTCCCTGGAGCGAGCCGTCCTCTCCGACGGCGCCGTGCGTGACGGGAAAGACGACGTCGAAGCCGCCCGTGCGGAGCGAATCGGCGAGGTACGCGTCGAGCTCGAAGCGGACGACGCGATGTCCGGCCTGCTCGAGCGCGCGAGCGACGCTTGCGGCCGAGGCGCGGCTGACCTCCGCCTCGGACGTGGGCCCGCCCTGGACGACGGCGACCGACAGGCGGCGTTCGCTCGGCGCGTTGCTCATGCGGGCTCCACGGGGGCCTTCGTCGCTCCGTGCTTCGAGAAGTCGACGAGCTCGATCCCGAGCTGCTGCGAGAACTCGAAGATCTTGTTGTCGCGGTAGAACTCTCCGAAGACGATCCGGCTGATCCCGGCGTTCGCGATGAGCCGGAAGCATCCCCAGCAAGGCGAGGCGGTGACGTAGATCGACGCGCCCTCGATCCGGACGCCGTTGCGCGCGGCCTGGACGATCGCGTTCGCCTCCGCGTGCACGGTCCGCACGCAGTGGCCGTCTTCCATCAGATGACCTTGCTCGTCGCAGTGGTGCAGGCCGCGGATCGACCCGTTGTACCCGGTGGCGAGGATCGAGCGGTCCCGCACGACGACGGCGCCGACGAACTTGCGGTCACACGTCGATCGGGTCGCGACCTCCCGAGCGATGTTCATGAAGTATTCGTCCCAAGAAGCACGCTGTCTCGCCATGGCCGGGGATTCTCGGCGCTCGGCGGCCGGGAGCGCAACGGGTCGTCGGGCGCGCCGTCTCGATTTCTCGATTTCTTGTTTCTTCGCGCCCCGCCTTTCCTGAAGCTATTCTCGGGTCATGCGCAAGCTGCGCCGCGTGATCCTCTGCGTGCTGCTCGGCCTCACCTGTGCCGACCCGGCGCTCGCGCAGCCGAAGGGCAGCAAGGCCGACAAGGCGCGCGTCGAGACGCCCGCCGACGTCGAGACGGCCGAGCAGCTCTACGCGAAGCTCGACTACGACAAGGCGAACGAGGTCGCCGAGCGCGTCGTCAAGCAGAAGAACCTCTCGCACGATCAGCTCGTGCGCGCCTACCGCGTCCTCGCGGTGACGTACGCGATCCTCGACAAGGAGGAGCAGGCGCGCGACGCGTTCCTGCACCTGCTCGTGTTCGACCCGGACTACACCGTCGACTCGAACCTCGGTCCGAAGGTGTCGTCGCCGTTCGTCGAAGCGCGCGGTCAGTTCCGCTCGCTTCCGGCGAAGCCCGGGATGGAGGTCGTCGCGAACGTCCGGTCCGATGGCGGTCAGCTCCGCGTCACGACGCGCGATC
>JAEXCN010000007.1 GCA_023402175.1 Pseudomonadota bacterium
GGCACGATGCGCTCGGGTGCGGGCGTCTTTGCGGGAACGAGCAAGCTTTCGAAGTAGAGCTTCGAGAGCGTGGACAGTGTCGAGAGGTCCTCGAACGGCGAGTCGTCGACGACGTCGCCGAGCGTCCGCCTTCCGTCGATGAGCCGGAGGATGCCGTTGAGCTCGTCGGGGATCTCGCTCAGGCGATCGAGCAGTCGCTCGTGATCGACCTCGAAGACCGTCGTGAGCGGCGGAAGCTGCTC
Source organism: Pseudomonadota bacterium (assembly GCA_023402175.1). GTDB lineage: Bacteria > Myxococcota_A > Polyangia > Polyangiales > Polyangiaceae > Labilithrix. The sequence continues at coordinate 243 of JAEXCN010000007.1, forward strand.
GACGAGCCGTCCCCATTCGTCGGCGCGGCGCATTCCTTCCATCACGAGCGCCGACGTCCCCATCTCGACGACGTCTTCGCGGTAGAGCGGTCCGAAGTCGACCTCGAAGTCCGCTTCGCTCCACACGAGCAGCCGATACACGGCCTCCTCGCCCCGCAGCGATCCGACCTCGGCGTCGATTACCTTGCCGTCCTTGAACCAGACGTAGCCGAGGCGCGAGCCGCTCTTGAACGTGATGGAGCCGCTCTTCCGCGAGATCTCGAACGTCTGCACGAGATCGACCACGGTCATGTCGTGGATCGACCCGGCGAAGCGCGTGCGCAGCGCCGACGGCTTCTGCGCCGCGATCGCGTCGTGCGCCCGGCGCGCGAGGACGACGTTCACACGCGCGAGCAGCTCGCGCACGAAGATGGGCTTCGTGAGGTAGTCCTCGACCCCGAGCTCGAGCCCGCGGATCTTGTCCTCCACGGAGCGCTGCGTCGCGAGGAAGATGATGGGGATCGACGCGTGCTCGGGCTTGTCCTTCAGTCGCCGGACGAGCCCATAGCCGTCGAGCTTGGGCAGCTTCGTATCGCAGATGACGAGATCCGGCGCATGGGTCTCGAGGACTTCGAGCGCGGTCTGCCCGTCTTCGACGCACGCGACGTTGTAGCCAGCCTTCCGAAGGCTGACCTCGACGACCCGCATGCTCCGCGGGTCGGCATCGACGAGGAGGATCTTCTTTTTCGCCACGCGCTGGGGGAGAAGGATCGGCCTCCGATCGGCCTTCCGTCAACGTTTCCGCGCGGCCGCGCCTCTTCATCACCCGCCGTCGGCGCCGGCGTCGTCGACAGGCGGCGTTTCGTTCTCGGTCTCGTTGCCCGAGTCGAACGGCTCAGCTCGTTCGGGATGGCCGCCGTCGGGCTCGCGACAGACGCCTTCCGAACAGACGAGGTTGCCACCGCAATCGGAGCTCCGCGTGCACGGAGCGTTCGGCCCGCCGTCCGGATTGTCGACACCACCGCAGCCCGGGTCCCTCGAGAACCCGAGCGCCACGAAGGCGAAAGCGGTGAAGGTCTGCCGGATCACGACTCGATTGTACGCTGCCCCCGCGCGTCTGCCGAGATGGTCGGCATGCGCGGCGGGCAGCTCCGATTGACGCTACGCGACAGGACCGATCGGTACGGCGAACATCAACGCGCGGACGTCGGAGCCTGCGCGCCCGCGGGGGTGCCGCAGTTCGCACAGAACTTCGCCGCGCCGAGCAGCTCCTGCCCGCAGCCGGTGCAGAACTTCTTCGCCTGGGCCAGCGCCGTGCCACACTCCGCACAGAACTTTCCGCCGGGCTGGCGCGTCTGGCACTTGCCGCACGTGACCGTTGCACCGCCGGGCGAGAACTGCGGAGCCGGAGCCGCCGCCTGCGGCTGCATCGCGCCCGCCATCGCGTTGGCCATGTTGACGCCCATCGCCATCTGGATGCCTGCGCCCGCGACGCCGCCTTCGACGCCGTGCGTGGCCATCCCCTGCCCTGCGCCCATCATCGCCTGACCGGCAGCGTAGTTGTTGTAGTTGCCGGCGAGGTTCTGAACGTAACGCGCGTCCTGGTTGTACTTCTGATCGAGCTCGAACTGCTTCGCCTTCGCCTGCGCCTCCGCGATCTTGACCCCGCGGTTCGCCTTCGCGACCTCGGCGTTCGCCGCGACGAGGCGCTGACGGTCGTCCTCGTTGAAGTTGATGTTGAACTGACCCATCTGCAGGATGCGGACGCCGATGTCCTGCAGGTCGGGTGCGTTCGCGACGAACGCGTTCGACAGCTTGGCCGTGAGGCTCACCGCCTGGAGGACGCTCTTGCCCTCGACCTCGCAGAGCTCGCCGAGCGTCGTCTTCACGCCGTTCATGAACAGGCCCTTGATCCAGTGGAGGACCTGATCGTTGTCGCCCTGCGCGGCTTGACCGGTGTACCCGAGGATGAAGCGCACCGCGTCGGTCACGACGAGGGAGAACTCGCCGAAGATGCGCGGCGTGACCTGCTCTTGCGTGAGCGGGTCGATCATGTCGCCGATGGGCCCGCCGAACGGGATGCTGCGGACGGGCGAGGTCTTCACGAAGTAGATCTCGCTGATGAAGACGTCGCCGCCGGTGAACCGGTTGACGATGTTGTTGAGGAACGGAATGTTCTGCGTCGACAGCGTGTGCCGTCCCGGCGGCAACACGCCGACGACACGGCCGTCCTTGAAGAAGACCGCGCACTCGTCGCTGTCGACCGTGAGCTGCGACCAGAACGGGAAGTTCTGATCGGGGTGCTTGTAGACGATGAGGTGCTTGAACTGGTCCGGACGCGCAATCATCATCTCGCGCACGCCGTTTTTCACGAAGTCCATCACGCCCATCGTCGCATCTCCTCTTTCACGCTTCTTTCGCGTTCGCCGTCGTCGCGTCGTTCGCGCCGGCATCTCAGGCGCGCCAGCGCAATGGAAACATCAGCACGCGCGAACGTAAATCCACGATCGCGCCTCCGCCAGGTGGCGCTCTCGCCTCGTTCGCCTCGTTCGCCATGCGCGTCGGCCGTTCGGGTGGCGTGCCAGCTGGCGTGGTCCGGCGCATACACGTAAGCTCCGAGCCGTCGTGAGCGTTCCCGCCATCGATCCGTCGACCCTTCCCGGTCCCGCGCAAAAGATCCTCGATCCGTCCGGGCCACCGCCGCTGAAGGCCATGGCTGCGAAGGGCCTCGTCCCAGGTCTTGCGCCGGGCGCGATCCTCGCCGTCGTCGTCGTCCTCTCGCAAGGCACCGACGCGAACGCCGAGACCGCGAAAAAGACGCTCGAGAAGCTCCCGCCGCCGCTCGTCAACGGCGCGCTCGCCGCGCCCGACCTCCATCCGGCGGTGCTCGATGCGCTCGGACCGATCTACGCGAGCGACGCGGCGGTCTCCGAGAAGCTGCTGCTGCATCCGGCGATCGCGCCCGCGTCCGTCGCGGCGATGGCGGCGATTGCGACCGAGGGCGTGTGCGAGCTCATCGCCACGAACGAAGAGCGGCTCCTCGCCCACCCGGGGATCATCGAGAAGCTCTACCTCAACAAGAACTGCCGCATGTCGACGGCCGACCGCATCCTCGAGCTCGCGGTCCGCAACGACATCGAGCTCGCGATCCCGGCCTTCGCCCAGGCAAAGCAGGCGATCCAGGGCGAGCTCATCGCGGAGCCGACGGAGGAGCGGTCGTTCGACGACGATCAGTTCGACGACGTCGCCGCAAAAGCGAAGGAGCTCCGGCTCGACGACGGCGAGGACACACACGCGATCAACCCCGAGACGGGCGAAGAAGAGGTCGTCGCCAAGGCGCGCCCGCTCCACGCGATCTGGGCCGAGCTCCGCCCCGCGTCGAAGATCCGCTTCCTCAACCTCGCGACCATCAAGCAGTACGACGCGAGCGGCAAGGAGATCGGCGAGGAACGCTACGATGTGAAGGCGCTCCGCATGCTCGGCGTTCGTGACGCGAACCCGCTCGTCGCGTGCGCTGCGCTGAGCACGCCCGGCATCAGCGACGCGGAGATCGTGCGCATCGCCGGCCTACGCAACGTCGCGGAGGACGTGCTCCGTGAGATCGCGATCAACAAGGAGTGGACGCGCCACTACATGGTGAAGTTCAACCTGGTCGCGAACCCGCGCACGCCCTTTGGTCACGCGTCGAAGTTCGTCCTCCATCTCCGCGAGAACGACATCAAGACACTCGCGAAGAGCAAGGAAGTCAGCGGCGCGATCCAGACCGCCGCGAAGCAGCAGCTCGCCCGCAAGGGCAAGGTCTAAGCGCCCTCTCGAGCCGGCCGTCAGCGGCCGATGCCCCAGATCTCGCCGGTCGCCCAGGACGCGTCGAGCTGCGCGAGCACGACGTGGACGACCTCCTCGGCCGTGCCGAAGCGACCGAGCTGCGAGCGCGTCGCGAGCCGGTGCTGGCGGAGCGGATCGGCGTCGGCCTCGGGATCGGCGACGATGCCGAGCTCGACGATGTTCACGCGGACGTCCGGTGCGAGCTCGACGGCGAGCGCGCGGAGGCCGGTCTTCACCGCGCCCTTCGCGGTGAGGTACGCGACGTGGTGCTCGTACGGACGCGTCGTCCCGGCGTCGCCGAGGGCGACGACGGCGCCCTTGGCCTTCGCGAGATCGCCCGCGAGCGCGTGGACGAGGAGCAGCGGCGCGATGCAGTGCACCGTGAGCGTCCGTTCGAGGTCCTCGCGACGGAGCTCGTCGAACGGCGTGCGCGGGAACGGCCCGCACGCGAGCACGATGTCGTCGACGCTCCCGCGCTCGTCGGTCGGCGGCACCGCGGCGCGGAGCCCCTCCACGATCTGACCGACCGCGTCGCGATGGGTGAGGTCGGCGCAAACCAGGTGCGCCCTGCCGCGGCCCCGATCGAGCGACGCCGACATCTGTTCGAGCTTGTTCGGGTCCCGCGCGGTCAGGACAATCTCGTCCCCGCGGTCTGCAAGGGCCTCGGCGATGGCGACGCCCAGGCGTCCAGTCGCTCCGACGACGAGGACCCTCCGACTCTGCCTTGCCATGGCCTGGTCCTTGTTGCCGGCGAGTTGCCGACCTTCACGGGTCATTGCCCCCCTATACCTCACTTCGGGCCCGGCAGGCCCTGCGCCGAGCGTTCCGCCCCCGATCCGGTAGAGAGATGGTGTCACCGGACCCGATTCGAGTGTAGAAAGGGTGGGCAATGAGCGAGAAGGGCGGCGGGAGCACGCCAGAGTCACCGCACCTGTCGCACGCGGAGATCGCGCAGCTCTGGGCGAAGTTCCGGGCTGGCGAGGTCATCCGTTGCCCGCGCGACACCGCGGGAATGGCCCTCGCCGTCGACGGCGCGGCCAAGGCCTACCGTCTCGTGTGTACCCAGTGCGGCCTCGCTTCGCCCTGGTTCGGCACGACGCCCACGGGGCTCGTGTTCCGGAGCCCGCCGGCGACGGTGAGCCCGAACGGCAACCCCCACGACGAGTAGTCGGCAGCGGGCGTCGGTCGCTCGAAATGAAGAAGGGCCCCAGCAACTGCCGGGGCCCTTGGTCGTCGCTCGCGCGCGCGGCGGTGATCAGCTGGCGATAGCGAGCGCCTTGGCGGCGAAGGTCTCGAGCAGCCCCGACCAGCCATCCGGGCCCGCGACGCCTTCCTTCACCTTCTGCCAACCGATGTGACGGTCGAGCTGCGAGTGCTCGAGCTCGACGCGGGTCCGCCCGCCGCCCTCGTCCGTGAACCTCACGTCGACACGGCTCGCGCGTGCCAGGTCCGGGTCGTAGCTCCAGGTGCCGTCGAGATGCCATGAGAGCGCGACGTGGCGCGGCGGATCCCACGCAAGGACGCGGCCCCAATCGCATTCGCTTCCGTCGACGCCGCGCTCGAAGTAGCGACCTCCCTCGCGCTGCTCCATGACGGCCTCCTTCATCTCCGCCTTGCCGATGTGGTGGCTGCGCGGCCACCACAGGTCGAACTTGCGCGTGAACACGTCGAACGCGTGCGCGATCGGCACGTTCACGACGATCGACTTCTTCACGACGGTCTCGCTTTCGCTGATGAGGGCTCCTGCCTGATCGGCTCGCGTCTTGGCTTCGTTCACGGCGCGTTCGGTCATCACGGCTTCTCCTTGTTCGCGTAGGTCTCCTCCGCGGCGTGCTGAAACGCGCCGAGGGCGTCCGTCCAGAAGCGGTCGAAGTACGCGCGAAGCGCTGCGAGCCCCTTGCGGTCGATCTCGTAGACGCGACGCGTGCCTTCGGGCCGGTCGATGACCAGCCCCGCTTCCTTCAAGACCTTCAGGTGCTGCGAGACGGCTGGCCTGCTCACGGGCAGCGTCCGCGCGATGTCGACGACCGCGAGCGGGCCGCTCGCGAGGCGTTCGAAGATCGCGCGCCGGGTCGGGTCCCCGAGCGCTTCCAGCCGCTGACCGTCTTGGTAAGCCGTCACGCACCGTTAGTTAGCACTTACCAACAGCGTGTCAACAGACGCGCTCGAAAAACCCGTCCGCTGCATGAGCGCATCCTTGACATAGAGTCACTTGGACTCAATTTGAGCTTCGAGAGAGCGCTCTCGCCCGTTACCCGGCGGCGCGATCGCTGCTTCATTCGAGGACGACGACCGATGCTCCCCGCTCCCGCGTTCTACGAACCGTCGAAGGTCTCATCCCTGTACGTCGAGCGCGCGTCGCTCGTCGCCGAGGTCGCCGACGCGTACCGGAGGAAGCACGAGGTCCGGCCTTCTTCGGAAGACGCGGTCCGGATCGCGGCCTTCGGCGTCGACGCGCAGATCGGCTTCTGTCTCCCGAGCGCGAGCTTGTTCGTTCCGGGCGCGGTCGAGGACACTCGACGCACGCTGGACTGGCTCTACCGAAACGTCGACCGGATCACGCAGCTCTTCTTCTCGCTCGACACGCACCGCGTCTTCCAAATCTTCCACCCTGCGTGGTGGGTCGACGACGACGGCCATCACCCGCCGCCGTTCACGTCGATCACGGCGAAGGACGTACGCGAGGGCCGCTGGAGGGCGATCGAGCACTCCGCAGAGGCGCTCGAATACGTGAGCCGCCTCGAGGCCACTGGCAAATACGTCCTGACGATCTGGCCGTACCACACGCTTCTCGGCGGCGTCAGCCACGCGCTCGTCCCGGCGCTGATGGAGGCGACGATCTTCCATTCGCTGCTTCGCTCGTCGCAGGCGCACTTCGAGACGAAGGGCGCGAGCGCGATGACGGAGAGCTACTCCGTCCTCTCGCCCGAGGTCCGCGAGCTCGCCGGGCAGAGCGTCGGAACGTTCAACGCGGCGTTCTTCGAGGCGCTGATGGAGTTCGATCGCGTCTACGTCTTCGGACAAGCGAAGTCGCACTGCGTGCTCGCAACCTTGCGTGACATGCAGCAGCAGATCATGCAGATCGATCCGAAGTTGATGCGAAAGGTCTACGTCCTCGAGGACGCGACGAGCCCCGTGCCGCCGCCTGCGCTCGCTCCGCTCCCGCCCGCGCTCGACTTCCCCCGCATCGCCGACGAGGCGTTCGCCGAGCTACGCGACGCGGGAATGAACCTCGTGAAGACGAGCGACCCCATCACCGTCTGAGCCGGCATTTTCGCGCCGTCGCCGCAGCGTTTTTTCGAAGCTGGGCATCCGAGCCCGAGCCCGAGCCCGTGACCGAGCCCGAATTCGCCGACCTTCGAAGCGGTGCAGCCAAGGTAGATGGGTGACAGATCTGCCAACCCGCCAGCGCCGGGCAGAAACGTCACCTATCTGCGTTGTTGCACCCCACGTCTTCCTCGCAACGGGGGACTATCCGTATCTCGCGCCGCTCGCGCTCGACGCCCGCTTGCCGACTTTCAACGCCCGCGTCGGGCGCGGTCACGGGCTCGGGCTCGGGCTCGGATCGATTTTCGTCCGTCGTGGATCTGCACCGCTTCGCTATCGTGCTCGGCGGTGACCAAGACGCCCAAGCGGAAGACCGATCAAGGCGAGCGCGGTGACGAGCAGCGCTTCCTCGAGCAGTATCGTCCGGGCGAATACGCGCGGCCGTCGGTCACCGTCGACCTCGCCGTCTTCACCATCATCGACAAGCTGCTCCACGTCCTGTTCGTCCGGCGCAACGAGCATCCGTTCAAAGGTCACTGGGCGCTCCCCGGCGGCTTCGTGCGTGTGGGCGACGACCGGCACGATCAGGGCGAAGACCTCGACGAGGCCGCGCGGCGAGAGCTGTTCGAGGAGACAGGGCTCTCGCACACGGCGTCAGGCAGCGTCTTCCTCGAGCAGGTCCACACGTTCGGGCGTCCAGGACGCGATCCGCGGATGCGCGTGTTCAGCGTCGCGTATTACGCGCTCGTGCGTCCGACGCTCGTGCCTCTCATCCGCGCCGGCGGCGACGTCTCGCACGCGAAGTGGTTCGACGTCACCGAGCTCGCGCCCGCGAAGAAGGCGCGGACCGAGCTCGCCTTCGATCACGCCGAGATCCTCGACGCAGCGCTCGCGCGGATGCGTGCCGATCTCGACCGAACGGCGATCGCGTTCGAGCTCGTTCCAGAGACGTTCACGATCCAAGAGCTCCGCGCCGTCCACGAGGCGATCCGCGGCGACACGCTCGACCCTGGCAACTTCAGGAAGCGGTTCCTCCGGTTGATCGAGGACGGCGTGATCGAGCCCGCGCGCGGAAAGCGCGCGACCGCGTCGAAGCCGGCGAGCGTCTACAGGTTCGTGCGCGAGCCCTCCTGAACCGACGCGATCGCTCTTTTCGGACGAAATGCGATCGCCCCCTTGCGAAGATCGATCGGCGGCACGATGTTCCTCCCTCCTCGTTTGACGAGCCCAGAGCGCTCTGTCATGGTGAACGCGTGATGACGCCGAAGACCAACCTCGACCGCTGGACCGCGACGATTCACGTCGTCGTCGACCAGTACGTTCCGTGCGGCGTGTGCCCGCGCGTGAAGCAGGGGATCGGCTAGAGCGCGTCACCGCCGTGGAACCACGGAGCCCGCCAACGGTGACGCAGAGAGCGTCATCGAAGGCAGTCGGGCTCCGGGAGAGATCACGGTCGTGTCATCGCCGAGTGCAGAGAGTTTGGAAGGTAGCTCCGACGAAGAAAGTCGGTTGAAACGCCAGGTCGCCCACGGCGCGCGCGACAGCGCAAAGGTGCTGACGAGCTCCGGCACGCAGAAGCGGAGCGTCGGTGTCCGAGCCGAAGGGCGACCTCGAAACGCAGCCTCCCCGCCCCACGAAGGGATCACACGCGAGCTGTTCCAGCTCGCATGGCCGATCGCCGCAGCGATGCTCGGCGAGACCGCCATCGGCCTCATCGACACGAAGCTCGTCGGCGGCCTCGGCGCAGCGGCGCTCGGAGGTGTAGGCCTCGCGACGACGATGATGTTCCTCGCCTACTCGCTCGCGTTCGGAGCGATGCGCGGCGTGAAGGTTCGCGTCGCGCACGCGATCGGCGAGGGCAACCCGCAGCACGGCTTCGCTTACGCGCGCGCCGGTCTCGTGCTGGGCGGCGCGTTCGGCGTGGTCGTCTTGCTCGTCTGCCGCGACGTGACCCCGCTGCTGTCGAAGCTCGGCGCCGATCCGGAGATCGTCCCGTACGCGCACGACTTCCTCGCGGCCGTCACGCTCGGCGCGCCCGCCACGTGCGCTTTGTCTGCGCTCATCCAGCATCGACAGGCGATGGGCGACTCGCGCACGCCGATGATCGTCGGCATCGCGGGCAACGCGTTCAATGCGCTCTTTGCCTGGGCGCTCATCTACGGACACCTCGGGCTACCGGCGCTCGGCGTGCGCGGCGGCGGATATGCGACGGCGACGACGGAGACCCTCGAGCTCGCGGTGATGCTTTTCCTGCTGCTCCGCGACGAGCGGCGCGCAGCGGAAGCAAGCGCTCGCGAAGGAAGAGGCGCTCCCCTCTCCTTCCGCCACGCGGTCCGCGAAGTCAGCGACCTCGGACTGCCGACCGGGATCCAGTTCACGGCCGAGATGCTCGCCTTCACGACGTTCACCGTGGTGCTCGGATCGATTGGCAAGGAGGAGATCGCGGCGCATCAGATCGCACTCAACATCATTCGCGTCTCGTTCCTTCCCGGCATCGCCGTGTCGGAAGCGGCGAGCGTGCTCGTCGGACGTGCGCTCGGAAGGCGCCGACTCGGTGAAGCCGACGCCGTCGTGCGTAGCGGTCTCGGCATCGCCGTCGGCTTCATGGCCGCGTGCGGCGTCGCGTTCGCGCTGTTCGGTGGACTGCTCGGTCGCTTCTTCTCGTCCGATCCGCTCGTCGTGAAGAGCGCGCAGACGCTCCTCTTCGTCGCGGCCATCTTCCAGGTGCTCGATGCGGTGAACATCGTGCTCCGCGGAGCGCTGCGCGGCGCGAAGGACGTTCGCGCCGTGATGATCATCGGCGTCCTCGTCGTCTGGTCGTGCGTCCCGACGAGCGCGTTCGTCCTCGGGAAGCATTTCGGTCTCGGCGCGCTCGGCGGATGGCTCGGGTTCATCGCGGAGACCACCATCGGCGCGACGTTCTTCTGGCTTCGCTGGAAGCGCGGCGGCTGGCGGAAGGACTACGCGTAGGCGCGCTACCAGCAGTCGCGCACAAAAGGGTGAAGCCCACCGGCGGGGTAACCGGAGGGCTTCGGGGCTCGGCTCACGCGGAGGATGGGAAGGAGGAGGACGGGGCGTCCTCCGCGTAGGCCAAACTCGTGACTATGTGTGGTGCTCGGTCAAGCGGCGTTGCGACGGCGGCGGAAGAGGACGACCGCACCGAGGCCGATCACGCCGAGACCTGCCCAGCCCGGAACCGGAGACGACGTGCCCGCCGCCTTGCAGCCGCAGCCGCTGTCGCCGGCGGGGCCCTTCGGGAGGCTGTCGTCGTCCTCCTCGGCCTGGCCGACGTCCGCGCCATTCGCGCCGACCTTGAAGGTCTGCTCCGGCGAGTCCGCATCGCTCGAGGCGACCGTGATGTCGGTCTGATCCGCGCTCGCGCTGTCGGGCGAGAACTTCACGGTGAGGTCGTACTTGCTCTTCGCCGGAACCGTGACCGTCTCGCTCGTGACGGAGAAAGCCGGGTTCGAGCTCTTGAAGGACATCACGGCTTCCTTCTCGCCGGTGTTCTCGATCTCGACGGTCTTCGTCGCCTGGCCGCCGACCTTCACCATGCCGAGGTCGATGCCCTTCTTCGGCACGTGGACGTTCGGCATCGGGATGTGCACGAGCGCCGTCTGGAAGTTCACCTTGGTCGGGGGCGTCGTGTAGTCCTGGCTGAAGACGTCGATCCCGAGGTCCGTGTTGACGTTGTAGTTCTCGAGGATCGTGTCGATGTGGACGAACGGCTGGATGCTGATCGAGCCCTTCGCCGCCATCTCGCCCTCGACCGACGTCATGATCTCCATGAAGTCGCCGTCGACGGCGGGCACACTGAGCTCGCTGGTGCCGTTCGTGATCTCGCCGTCCGCACCCGAGAAGAAGATCTTCGTCGTCTTGTACGAGAACGTCGGCTTGGTCGCGGCGCGGATCCCGAAGTAGCCCGTCACGTTGTTGGAGACGAAGTCGGGCAGCTTGTTCATGTCCATCGAGAAGAGCGTCGCGTTCTTCATGTCCGGCGCGTTCAGCTTCGTGTCGACGGCGGTGAAGCCCCACGGAGCGAACTGCGACTGCGCCTTCGAGTCATAGTTGAAGCGTGCGCCCGGGATCTTGTTGATGAGCTTGTTCGCGTCGTACGAGAACGTCGCGCTGAGGCCGAAGCCGCTGAACTTGAAGTCGATCGACGGCGTCAGCGTGTGCCGGACGGTGACGAGCCCGTCGCTCTGCGCGCCGGTCTGCGCCTTGAGGAGGATCTTCTTGTCCGTGCCCCAGCTCGCCTCGACGAGGGCGCCCTTCGGCATGTCGACGGTGAAGAGCGGTCCGCCGTTCGCGACCGGGTCGATCTTGATGCCGACGTTCACCTGCGCGAACGACGGCCCCTTGAAGCCGGTCTCGATGCTGGTCGGAAGGCCCTTCGTGTGCTCGTACTTCAGCTCCGCTGCGCCGATCGAGCTGTTCGGGCCGCCCGTCGCGCCACCGCCGGAGCTGGTGTCGACATCACCTGCGTGAGCCTGACCCGTGGCGAACGTGACGCCGGAGAGAGCGGCCATCATCATTCCGTAGCGAACCGCAGTGCGAAGCGTCTGAGCGCGCATGATCGTGTTCCCTTCCGTCCTTCATCGCGACGCCGTCGGCGCCGCGGTCCCTTGATTCCCACCCACCCCGGCTCCGAGCCCCTGGCTCCGTGGTGGCGAACGGACATACAGCACTCACCATGCCGTAGATGTGGGACATGTGCGCATGGACCGGATCGCAACGATTTCAGATCGTTGGAAGGGTGTCGGGGCGTCGTTACAGGTAGGCTTCACTCCTCCTGTGGACCACACGATCCAGGGGTGGATCCGGCGGCACCCGCCGCAAGGACGGGCGGAGCGCGGTCCGCGCTAGGTTCTCCTCCGCATGTGTGGACGAGCAACGCTGTCGAGCCCGGCCGAAGACGTCGCGCGCCTCTTCGACGTCGAGCCGATCGACATCGGGGCCGCGCGGTTCAACATTGCGCCGACGCAGCCGATCCTCACGGTCCGCGCCGTCCCGGCGATCCGCTCGGGGACGAGCGCTCGGAAGACATCACCTGCCGAAGCCGGTGAAGCTTCCGACGAGGAGCGGGGCGCCGACGACCATGATCCATCTCGAGGCACTGCGGTTGCCCGCGAGCTCGCCATCGTTCGCTGGGGCCTCATCCCGTGGTGGGCCAAGCCGGACGAAGCGAAGAAGATCGCGAGCAAGTGCATTCAGGCCCGCGTCGAGACGGCGCCGCGCTCACCGGCGTTTCGCGATGCGTTCAAGCGACAGCGGTGCCTCGTCGTCGTCGACGGGTTCTTCGAATGGAAGACCCTCGACGACGGCCGGCGCGTCCCTCATCACATCCGGAAGAGCCAGCACGGCCCCTTCGCGATCGCCGCGGTCTGGGACTCGTGGCGCCCGCCGGTCGCGGAGGATGCCTCGCCCGACGCGAAGAAGCCCGAGCGGATCGAGAGCTGCGCCGTTCTCACGACCCGCGCCGCAGGCCCGATGAGAAACCTGCACGATCGCATGCCGCTCGTGCTTTCCCCGGACGAGTGGAGCGCCTGGCTCGGCGGCGCCCCCGCAGAGGCGGCACGTCTCCTCGAGCAGGACCGGGGCCTC
>JAEXCN010000025.1 GCA_023402175.1 Pseudomonadota bacterium
GATCGCGATGGACGACCCCGCGCGCGTGCGCATACGCGAGGATCTCGGCGATGGTTCGCGCGAGCGCGAGGCGCTGATCGAACGACGGCAACCGCGAAACATCCAGCGCGGCTCGCAGCGATGTACCGTCGATCCATTCCATCGCGATGAACGGCATGCCGTCGATCTCGCCGACCCCGTAGATCGCGACGATACCGGGGTGCTGGAGCTGTGCGGCGAGGCGCGCCTCGCGGATGAATCGTCCCTTCGCCTCGAAGTCGTTCGGATCGTCCCGCAGCAGCTTGATCGCGACAGACCGGTTCAGCTGCGTATCCGTCGCCCGGAAGACGACGCCCATCCCGCCCTGACCGACGAGCGCGTCGATCCGGTACGCCCCGAAGAACCCCCCGGGCTGGAGCTCGCTCGCGAGCGGACCCATGCCACGGCAATCATATCCGGCGAACGCCGCGCGGGCAGCTTTCGTCGCGGGCAGCTGTCGGCGCCGGCAGCTCTCAGCGCGGCAGCTCTCGGCGCCGGCAGCTCTCAGCGCGGCAGCTCTCGGCGCCGACGCTGGACGTCGTGCTCGATCGGCTCGACGCGACCGCACCGCGAACGGTCCGTTCGCTCGATGGGGAGTGTCAGAAGATCATGCAGCGATGCCGCGCGAGCGGAGGACGTCGCGGAGCGCGGCCTGCACTTCGGGGGTCGTCGTGTGCATCGCGCTTCGTGCGAGCTCGATGAAGCGCGCGCCGCGCGAGCGCTTCAGGCCTTCGAGAGCCGCGGTCCGATCGACCGGCGCGCCGTGCTCGAGCTGGCCGAGCAGGAACTCGGCGGCCTCCATCGTGTCGACGCGTGCGAGCGCCCGGAGCGCGGCCGCGCGGACGTTGGGCTGCGACGACTCACGGACGATGCGCGAGAGCGGATCGAACGCGTGCTGGAAGTACAGCGACTCGACGGCCTTCGCAGCCTGATCGACGACCGCCGGATCGCCGTCACGCAGGCCCGCGCGCACCGTCACGAAGCTTCGCTTGAAGAAGAGCTGCTGCATCGCCGCGAGCACGGCGATCTTCACCGCGCGCTCGGGACGCTGAAACAGCTTTTCGAGCGGCGAGAGCACCGCATAGAGCTGCAGCTGTGCGAGCTGGTCGGCGAGGCGCACGCGCGCGTTCGTCGCCGGGCCGCTCGCGTCCTCGGGGCGGCCCTCGACGGCGAACGCGGTCAGCCGCGCGAGCATCGCCTTGCGGCGGATCAGGTCTGGCCATCGGCGGTCGAGGAGGACGTCGGCGCAGGCCTCGGCGGCGCTGCCTTGCTGCTCCCACTCGATGAGGTCGACGTGCCAGACGTCCGGGAAGTGGTTGTCCTGCCGGAGATGCGAGGGCAGGGGAGCGGTGTCGATCGGCTCGTCGCGCACGCCCTCGTAGCGCTTCGCCGCGCGTGCGTAGTGCTTGCGCCGCGCGTCTTCGAGGTCCATCTGCGCGAGCTCCGTGTAGAGCGCACCGACGCGCGCGTAGTGACCGACCTCGCCGAACGCGAGGATGCCGGCGAGGAGCGCGTTCTCTGCGATCTCCGGCGGTGCGCCTCGCTCGAGATGCTGCCGCGCGACATCGCGCCAGAGCTCGGCTTGCATGACGACGTAGTGCGCGGAGGCGCTCGCCATGCCGAGCACGCGGGCGTAGTCCGCGGCCTCACGCGCGAGCGTCGCCGCGGCGGAGAGCTCACCGCGCTCCTTGGCGGCGCTGAGCGCGTCTTCGAAGTACTGGAGCGCGAAGTACTTCAGGTGATCCTCGCGGAGGATGCGGATGCAGTTCACGAAGCCTTCGAGGACGTCCTCGAACATCCCGCCTTCGCGGCCGATCTGGACGAGGACCTGGAAGCAATCGAATGCGCGCTCGCGCTGGCCGACACTCTCGAAGTAGTCCGCGGCCTCTTCGAGGAGCCGCACCGCCGCGACGTTCGCCTCGCGCGCTTGCCGCGTGTCCCCGCACTTGTTCGCGCAGCGAGCGAGGTTGAACTGCACCAGCGCCGCGTTGTACGCGTCGGCGCCTCCGCCGACGACCTGCGCGAGACGCGACCAGAGCGCGCGTGCGCCTCGCCAGTCGTCCGCTTTCTCCCGGTAGATCGCGGCCGCCGCGACGAGGCCCGCGTTCTCCATCTCGCGTGCGGCGCCCGCCATGTCGTTCGTGGCCGCGAGCGTGCGCGCGCGATCGACGGCAGTGACGTTCGGCATGAACGCGAGCGCGCGGTTCCAGCCGTCGGGCTCGGAGAACGCCATGTACCACTGGACGGTGAGCGCGCTCCGGCCGTCGTTGCGCCGCGCGAGCACCTCGACGAGCGGGCGAAGGACGGAGAGGTAGTCGTGCTCGGCCACGTGCGTCTGCTGCGCCGCCGACACGAGCGAGTTCGCCGCATCGTCGAGGTCGCCGCGATTGAGCGCGGCTCGTGCGCGCTCACGCAGGTGGTAGAGGTCGTCGAGCATCACGCGCCGAGTCTAGCTCGAAAGGACGAAGACGTCGGCCGACCAGGCCGCGCTCAGTTCGGCGGGAGCGTCGACCGGTCGTATTCGAGCGCGTCCTGGGGAAAGCGTTCGTACGCGAGCGCGTCTTGGGCGGCCCGTTCGGCCGCCGCTTCGCGCCGCTTTCGCAGGCTCTTCGGCAGCGCCGCGAGCGTCTCGACGAGGCCGATGAAGACGTAGAACGAGAGCAGCCACACGAGGACGAACGCCGGCTTCGTCTGAAGCGAGACGATCGCGCTCGACACGACCGCGAACAGGACGAGGCCGATCGTGCGCGCGTTGAGCTTCAGGTCCTTGAACGATCGGAAGCGGATCGTGGAGACCATCAAGAACGCGAGGAAGGCCGTCAGGAACATCATCGGGTAGACGTACTTCGGACCCGACAGATCGCCGCTGATCGCGTGATTGGCGACGACGAGCGAGATGAGGATGCCGGCGGCGCCCGGGACCGGGAGCCCGATGATGTACTTGCCGGGCTTCGTCGGCGCGCCGTTCTCGCCCATCGACAGGACGTTGAAGCGCGCGAGCCGCACAGCTCCTGCGCCCGCGAACGTGAACGCGATGATCACGCCGAGCGTGCCCTTCTGGACGAGCGACCACTTGTAGACGAGGAGCGCCGGCGCAATGCCGAACGAGATGACGTCTGCGAGCGAGTCGATCTGGAGCCCGAACGCGCTCTGTGTCTTCGTCAGCCGAGCGACGCGTCCGTCGAGCATGTCGAAGAAGAGCGCGTACACGAGCAGGAGCGACGCGCGGTAGTAGTCGTCGTCCCCCGTCGACGTCGCGCTCAACCGAATCGAGTCGAACCCGCAGAAGATGCTCGACAGCGTGATCATGTTCGGCAGGAGGAAGAGGGTCTTCCTCAGGTCGAGCCTCTTTCGCCGGGTCGCGCGCATGCCTCTGACTCTGCCTTAGCCGGGGGCGATCGTAAAGAAGGGCGTCGCAGGCGGGCTGCGACCCGCTGCGACCCGACCGAGGGGGTGTTTCCAAGGAAATTGGCCCGAGCACCGGCCGGGGCCTACGCTCATTGCATGCGCTCCATGCGCTCTCGTGTGCCTTCGCGCCTCGTGCCTCGTGCCGCGGTGTGCTCGATGCTGCTCGCCGCCGCCGCTCCCGGCCTCGGATGCTCGCGCGCGGACAGCGCCGCGGACCGTCATCTCGCGGCGATGCAGGACGCAATCACGAAGGTGCAGGTGGACCAAGACCGCACGAGCCAGCGTCTCGGTCTGCTGGAGGACACGACTCCGGACGAGAACGCCGCCCGCGCTGCGCCACCGAAGGCGCCGCCGGCCGCGCCGCCGCGGACGGTGCAGCTGGGGGACACCGGCGCCCTCGACGAGAGCGACGATCCGAACGATCCGAACGCGCGACCCGAGATCCGGCTGCAGGGATCCGGCGTCCCGTCGTCGCGGCCTCTGCGCGGGAAAACGCGCGCTCGGTCGGGCGAGAGGGAAGAGATGCGCGTGCAGCCTGCCGACGACGGCTCGAGCGACGGCGCACCACGGCCCTCGATCATGGATCCCGAGGCCAAGCGCAGCTACGACAGCGCGCTCGCGCTCGTGAACGCGAAGCAGTACGACCGCGCGCTCGAGGCTCTCGCAGGCTTCCTCGTCCGCTGGCCGGACCATCCGTACGCGGAGAACGCGCTCTACTGGAGAGGCGAGGTCTACTTCGCGCGCGGCGAGTATCTGCGCGCGGCCGAGCAGTTCGAGGCGGTGCTCGCGCGCTTCGGCGGCGGCAACAAGGCGCCGGACGCTCTGCTCAAGATCGGGCTCTGCCACGACCGGCTCGGCGCGTCGGAGCGGGCCAAAGAATATTGGGATCGCTTGCGCCGCGAGTATCCGCGCAGCGACGCGACGAAGAAGATTCCGCAGTCGGAGAGCGACACCCGAAACCGCGGAGTGGGTCCGAAGGAGAGTCGATGAGCTTCGTGTTTCCTTCTCTGAACAGCCTTGCGTATCGGCGCGCGATCGCCGTCGCGCTCGGCTTCGTGCTGCCGTTCGCGCACGTCCCGAACGCCTCCGCGCAGCAGGCGGGCGGCGGCACTGCAGGTCCGACCGGTGGCGGCGGCGCGTCGACCGGACAAGGCGCAGCACCGAGCGGAGCGCCGGCGGGAGCGCCGGGCGGCCCGACCGTCACGACGGTCCCCGGACCGACGACGACCTCGCAGTACTTCCCCGGTGGCGTCGCGCCCGTTCCTCCGGGCGGCACGCTCGGCGGTGGCAACGTCCAGTTCTCGTCGTCGAAGCCCATCACCGGCAACGAACGCGACTCGTTCGACTTCCGCCCGGGAGCAGGCGGCGGCGGGACGGTGCACGGCGATGCGAGCTCGTCGTTCGTGATCGGTGGCGGCGACGGCAATGGCGAGCGCGCCTTCTCGGGAGTCGTCCCGAACCAGCACCTCGTTCGTCGTGGCGACACGCTCTGGGGGATCTGCGGCTACTACTTCCAGAACCCGTACCAGTGGCCGCGGATCTGGTCGTACAACGCGCAGATCCAGAACCCGCACTGGATCTACCCGGGCGATCAGGTGAAGTTGAAGCAGGGTGGCGCTCCGGTCGAAGCGGCCCCGGTCGCGGCCGGTGGACCGCGCGCGACGATCACCGATCGGCGCCGGCAGGTCCCGTCGGATACGATCTTCCTTCGCAACCAGGGCTTCATCGAGGACGAGTCGAACAACTGGGGCGAGATCACCGGCGCGCGCGAGGACAAGATGTTCCTCAGCGACTTCGACGAGGTCTACCTTCGCATCAGCCCCGATCACGACGTGAAGATCGGCCAGGAGCTCACGGTCTACCGCCCGATCAAGTCGCAGCCTGGCGGTCGCCTCATCGAGATCCAGGGCACGGTGAAGGTCGACGAGTGGAACGCGAAGGAGCGCATCGCGCGTGCGCGCGTAACCGAGACGCTCGACACGATCGAGCGCGGCGCGCGCGTCGGCCCGATCATGCGCCGCTTCGAGGTCGTCCCGCCCTCGCGCAACGAGAAGGACGTCGAGGCGACGATCCTCTCGAGCGTCCATCCGCACAACTTCTACGGGCAAAACCAGGTCGTCTTCCTCGACAAGGGCGAAGAGGACGGGCTCAAGCCCGGCAATCGTCTCTTCGTCATCAAGAAGGGCGACGGCTTCCACAAGACGCACCCGAGCGGCAGCGCCGCGAAGCGCATCGCGCTCGAAGATCCGTCGCCGGCGGCGACCGAGAGCATCACGAAGCCTCGCAGCGACAAGGCGCTCCCGGAGGAACACCTCGCGGAGCTCCGCGTGATCAACGTGAAGAAGGGCACGTCGATGGCGCTCGTCACCACCTCGGCGCGCGAGATCGAGCTCGGCGACAAGGCCTTCGCGCGCAAGGGCTACTGAGCGTCTGTCTCGGCGCGCGCGCGACCTCGTCCGTTCTCAGGACGCGCCGGTGGCACGGCTCCTGTAACGCAGGGAGTCATGCACACCCATCAGATCAAGGAAGAGGTCGACAGGAACGTCGAGAGGTTGCAAACGCTGCGTGACGAGGTGAAGGTTCGGATCCATCTCGCCTCTCTCGATGCGAAAAAGGAGTGGGACGAGGTCCTTTCGCCGAAGCTGTTCGACGTCGAGCAGTCCGCGAAGAACATCACGGAGTCGACGCGCAGCACCGCGAAGGAGCTCGTCGCCAAGCTCGAGGATTTCCTCGCGCGCATTCGTGACAAGGAGCCACACTCGACGCACTGACCTCGCGTCGGTAGACGAGCTCAGTCGAGCTCGCAACGCGGGCCGTCACGCTCTCGGACGAGCGCGGCGGCCCGCGCTCGTTCTTCGGGCGAGCCCGTAGACCGCGTCGGGTCTAGCCGAGCTCAGTCGTAGCGTTCGCTGTGGACTTGTTTGCGCTCGACGCCCATCTGTTTGCGGAGCAGGTCGCGCACGGAGCCGACCATCCGCTCGAGGCCACAGATGTACGCGTGCGGAGGCCCGGCGTCCTTCGACGCGAGCTCGCGCCACAGCTCCTCGACGTGCGTCTGCACGTAACCGTGCAGCCGGTCCCAGCCCGCCGGCGGCCGCGACAGCGAGTATTCGAGGCGGAAATTCGGGTGCTTCTTCGCGAGCGACTCGAGCTCTTCGAGGTACAGGCGGTCTTCGACATGGCGCACGCCGAAGAGCAACGTCATCGGCGAGTCGTCTCCGGCGGCGAGCGCGTCGAGGATCATGCTCCGCAGTGGCGTGACGCCCGTGCCCGTCCCGATGAAGAGGGAAGGGTGCTTCGTGTCGCGCGGGCGCGTGAAGAAGCCTTGTGGGCCGATCGCGCGGATCTTCTCGCCCTCCGAGAGCTCGTGCAGAAAGGTCGAGCCTGGCCCGCCCTCGACCTTGGTCACGGCGATCGAGAGGCCGGGTGACCCGTCAGGCGGAGAGGCGATCGAATAGGCGCGCCGCCCTTCACCGTCGGGCAGCGGGAGGACGAGGCTCACCCACTGGCCGGCCTGGAACTCGAACGGCGTAGCGTCGAGGCGCTCGAAGTACAGCTCCCGGACGTTCGGGGAGAGCATCCGCGAACGCGCGAGTCGTACGTCGAAGGTCGGAGGCGGCGGCATCGTCCGGGCGCGTATAGCGCCTCAATCCGGGCGGGTCCATGGGCTCGTCCGCAAGGGCCGCTCGAGGACGTTGATCCCAGCCGCACGGTGCGCCTCGCGGGACCTCGACGGCGGCGTGAACGGGCGTGGACAGCGGAACGAAGCGGATGCCTACGGCGTGCGCGTCGCCGGCTGCACGTGTGGGACGAGGCTCTCGACCCGGTACGCAAACGCGGCCTTCACGCGCGACGACGCACGGAACACGAGCTCCATCCGCATCAGCGCATCGAGCGTGTCCTGGGTCGACATCCCCCGCTCCTGCGCGGCGACGAGCACGTCGATGGCGGGCTCGAGGGTATCGGCGGGATGGTGGTATGCGCCCGGGAGGAGAAACAGATCGGAGCCCGAAGCGCCGCCCGTCACGCGCGCATCCATCGCGCCTTCGGCGTGCTCGAGCGTGAGCGCCTGCATCTCGTCGATGTGCCGGACGAGCAGCTCGGCGCCGGACCAGAGATCGACGAGGCATGCGCCCCGATCGTCGACCTCTTCGACGAGGAAGAAGCCGCGATGCGAGCTCGCGAGCGCGGCTGCGATCGCACGAGCGCGGTCGTCCAGGCGCTCTGCGGCGAGCGCAGCGAAGCCCTGCGTCGCGAGCGCATCGTCCCAGAACGCTCGAGCTCTGGTCTCGAACCACGGATCTTCGGGGCCGAACGCTCCCGTCCGACGCTGGTAGGCTTTTCTCATCCGGGCGGCCGCTTCGCCGAGGACCCCGGAATCGCCGAGACTGACGATGGCCTCGTACGCTGCAGCCACGTCCGCTGGCGTGGTATCCTCGAAAGAACCCCCGTTCGACGCCGGCCCGTACCCGACGTCATTTCCCCTGGCTCCTCGTCGCATGCGAAACCGAGTGTTCTTTCCTCAGGCATGTCTCGATCAGTGGGGAGTCGAAGGCAAGATCGAACTCACGCCGACGGAGCTCGTCATCCTTGCGGAGGGGCGCCGCTACGAGATCACCGAAGTGATCCGCGTCCTCGTCGAGGTGACGGGCGCGCCCGATCCGCACGGGATCATCGGCAAGGTGAAGTCGAAGAGCGAGCTCGACGCGATGGGCGCCGAGATCCTCGAGAACTCGATGATCATCGGCGACAATGCCTACGACGTCGTCCCGGGCTGGGCCGGCACGCCGGCGACACCTTTCGAGGATCACCTCCTGTCTCCCGAGCGCATGACGGCGCGGAGCGGACACACGGACATCGGCGCGGGGCCGAGCAGCGACGAGGACATGCTCGCGCGCTTCGCGGAAGGGTCCCTTTGAGGAGACGACGGTGAACGAGACCGTAGCCGAGGGCCTCTTCTATCTGACCGCAGCGGTCTACGCCGCCGCGTCGGTCCTCTTCCTGCGGTTTCTCGCCCGCGGCAAGGGCGACGTCGGTCTCCTCGGGCCGCGTCTCATCGGCGTGGGAGCCGCGCTCCATGCGGCTCACATCGTCGTCGCATCGCTCGTCCTTCGCGTGTGCCCGGTGGAAGGCATCCACTTCCCGATGAGCGTCGCCGCGATGTCGATGTGCGTCGCGTACGTGCTCGCGCGGAAGCGTTTGAAGGTGGAGGTCGCCGGCGCGTTCATCGCGCCGCTCGCGCTCACGTCGCTGCTCGCCTCGCGCTTCGTCGGTGGCGGAGCCGAGCCGGGCGCTCGCATCAAGAGCGCCATCCTCCCGTTCCACGTGGCGACGAACCTCTTCGGCGTCGCGCTGTTCACGCTCGCGTTCTCCGCAGCGACGCTCTACCTGATCCAGGAGCACCTGCTGAAAAAGAAGCAGATCGACGGCATGTTCCGCCGACTCCCTCCGCTCGACGTCCTCGATCGCGCCGAGCACCGCTTCCTGCTCGCCGGGTTCCCGCTCCTCACGATCGGCATCATCACCGGCACGCTCTGGGCGCGGCGCGTGGAGATGGGCGCTCCCGGCGAGGTGTTGCGTGCCGTCTTCGGTTACGTCACCTGGGTCGTGATCGCGGCGGTGCTCTTCCTTCGCGCGGCCGCCGGATGGCGCGGAAGGCGTGCTGCGTACGGCACGATCGCCGGGTTCGGCTTCGCCGTCGCCGTCCTCATGCTGTATCTGCTCCGCCCGGCTTCCCCAAGCAACGCCACGGCTGCGCTCGAGCACGCCGAGGCGACCAGTGGAGCACTCGAGCATCCGATGGTTCCATGAGCTTGCCCGTCGTCGTCATCGGCCTCTCGCACAAGACGGCGCCCGTCGAGGTGCGCGAGCGCTTCGCGAGCGGCAGCGAGATCCTCCCCGAGATCCTCGCGCGCATCACGGCGCGCGCGGAGATCGACGAGGCCATGTTCCTCTCGACGTGCAATCGCGTCGAGGTGATCGGCCTGCCGAAGCTCAATGGAAACAGCGAGGAGTCCGCACGTCTCGCATCGCACGCGATCCGCGAAGCGCTGCGTGAGCACATCGGCGCGCCGAACGTCGAGGAGCTGCGCGACTACCTCTACGAGCGCAGCGGCGAAGAAGCCGTTCGCCACATCTTCCGTGTCGCTGCGAGCCTCGACTCCATGGTCCTCGGCGAGCCGCAGATCCTCGGTCAGGTGAAAGACGCGTACGATGCGGCCGTCGCCGCCGGCGCGCTCCGGAGCCACCTCTCGCGATGCGTGAGCCGCGCGTTCAGCGTTGCAAAACGCGTTCGGACCGAGACCCAGCTCGGAGCAGGGACCGTCAGCATCTCGAGCGTCGCCGTCGATCTCGCGAAGCGTATCTTCGGCGATCTCTCGGACCGCACGGTCCTCCTCGTCGGCGCGGGCGAGATGGCGGAGGCGGCAGCGAAGAGCCTCGGACAGCAGGCAAAGGCGATCCGCATCTGCAACCGGAGCTTCGAGCGCGCCGCCAACCTCGCATCACATTTCAACGCGACCGCCGCGCCGATCGAGCAGCTCGAGGCCGAGCTCGTCATGTCGGACGTCGTCGTCGCGTCGACGTCGAGCAAGACGTTCGTGATCACGCGCGACCTCGTGAAGCGCGTGATGAAGCAGCGGAAGGGACGCACGCTGTTCTTCGTCGACATCGCGGTGCCGCGGAACGTCGACCCGGCGATCCACACGCACATCGACAACGCGTACGTCTACGACGTCGACGATCTCCAGAGCGAGGTCGCCGAGAACATGAAGTCGCGGCAGGCCGAGGTGACGGCCGCGGAGACGATCGTCGAAACGGAGCTCGGTGAGTGGCTGAAATGGGCGCGCGGGCTCAACGTGAACCCGACGATCGTCGCGCTGCGTGCGAAGACGAAGGGCGTCCTCGTCGCGGAGCTCGAACGGAGCCTCGGCACGAGGCTCAAGCACCTCGGCGAGGCCGATCGCGCGGCGCTCGCACAGATGATCGAGAGCGCGACGAACAAGCTCCTGCACGCACCGACCACCCGCCTGAAGCAGGCCGCCGGCGCGAGCGACGGGAACGATCTCGTGCGCGCGGCGCAGCACCTGTTCGATCTGCCCGCCGCGCCCCCTCCCGAGCCGCGCACGGCAAACGTCGCGCAGAAGCCCGTCACCGTCGACGAGAGCGAAGAGCGGCTCCCGCACTGACGAGTACGCGGAGCGGCTCGCTCACGGACGAGGCGCGCACGACGAGCAGCTCGCTCTGCGCCGACCCGCTCTCGGGCTCAGCGCGCGAGGAGCACGGAGGCGCCGCACTCCGGGCCGTTCCCGGTCGGCTCGAAGGGGCTCGGTAGCTCGCCGGAAGTGAGGTTGTTGCGCGTGCTCCGCGGGCGCTGACCCTGGGCGCAGGTCCCGTTCGCGAGCACGCTGAACTCTCCGTCGGTCGGCGTGAACGCGAGCCAGTAGCTGCCGCTCGGCGCGACGGTCAGAGGAGCATCGAGGAACGCCGTGTTCCACCCGACCTTCACGCTGGCGAAGCTCGCCTTCGCGACGAGGAGCCCGGGCTTGTTCCCGACGTCCGAGTACACGCCGACCACGATGTTGCCGCCCGCGAGCTTGCTGACGTCGGCGACGTAGAGCTTCACGCAGCGCGCGATCACGCTGGCGATGCCGCCGGAAGCCGTGAAGCCGTACGCATCGACCGACCGCGCGGGGACGCGGTCTACCTCCGCGCCCTCCGTGCTCGTGCCGACGACCACCGCGTCGGACGAGCAGCTCTCATCGGAGGCGTCAGGTCGCTCTTCGACGCCGGCGTCGGGCGAGGCGCCCGCGGCGTCCGCCGTTTCACCGGAGCTCGCGTCCGGTTCGCCCGTGTCGACCGTCGCCGTGCTCGACGAGCCGAAAGGCGCGCACGCAGCGATCGCGAGCGCGAGAAGCCCCCACCACGAGCTCGACGGTCGAGCGGGTCGCTGCATCGACGCGAAAGATATCAGTCCGGTCGCCTCTCTCAAACACGCGCTCCGCGTCGAGCGCTATGATGCCCCGCCTGATGCCGCGCCTCGTCTACGCCACCCGACGGTCCGCTCTCGCGCTTGCGCAATGTCGTGCTTTCGTCGCGCGGCTCAAAGCGGCTCATCCGGAGCTCGAGCTCGTCGAAGAGCAGGTGGTCACGACCGGCGACAAGATCCAGGATCGCCCGCTCGCCGAGGTCGGAGGCAAGGGCCTCTTCGTGAAAGAGATCGAAGAAGCACTCCTCGAGCGCCGCGCCGACATCGCCGTGCACTCGATCAAGGACGTGCCCGCGACTCTTCCCGACGGGCTCGCGATCACGTGCATCCCCGCGCGCGAAGACCCGCGCGACGTGCTCGTCGCCCCGAGGCACGGCAAGCTCGCCGATCTCCCGGAAGGCGCGAAGGTCGGAACGAGCAGCCTCCGCCGTGCGGTAAACATCCTCGCCGCGCGTCCGGATCTCCAGATCGTGCCGCTCCGGGGCAACGTCGACACGCGTCTCCGCAAGGTCGATGCAGGCGAGGCGGACGCCATCATCCTCGCACGCGCAGGGCTCGTGCGGCTCGGCCTCGAAGCCCGCGCGACCGAGGTGCTCTCACCGGAGATCAGCCTTCCTGCCGTCGGACAAGGCGCGCTCGGGATCGAGTCGCGTGTCGACGACGAAGCGACGCGCGCGCGTCTCGCCGTGCTCGCCGACGAGACGACGAGCAGGTGCGTTCACGCCGAGCGCGGAGTGCTCGCCGCGCTGGGCGCGGACTGCAAGACCCCGATGGGCGCGTACGCGGAGCGGATCGAGAAGGACGGCGTCGTCTCGATGCGCCTGCGTGCGTTCGTGGCCGAGCCGAGCGGCGCGGCCGATGCGAATCTTGCGAGCCACGTCGAGCGACAGGATCAGACGATCCCGTGGCCGGCCACGGACGAAGAGGCCCTGGCGTTCGGAACGAAGGTCGGCTTGTTCTTCCAGGGGTGAGGCGGTCCGCCGCCTACCCACGAAGCGCGTGTGGGACGTGGTCCTCGACAACCACGACGCACCCTGATGCGGAGGGTTGCCTCCCGGCCGCCGTCGATTATGCTCGGGCACCCCATGCGTCACGTGCTTCTTGCCCTGATCGCAACGGCGATTTTCGCGCTCTTCCCGCGCGTTGCTTTCGCCAAGAGCGCGTCGATCGGCGACCCGCTGCGCATCGAGGTCCGGGGCGCTCCCGACGCTTATTATTACAAGCCGCAAGCACGCGGGCAGAAGCCCGTCATCATGTACCTCCACGGGCGCGGCGGAAACCCGGCGGAGGACTGCCGGAAGTGGGCGCGCGTCGCGACGCAGTTCGGCTGGGTGGTCTGTCCTTCGGGCAGCGGCGTGAACGAGAACGGCGGGCGGACGTGGACGAACGGCACCGTCGACGCGCAGCGCGTGATCGACGCGACGATCCAGGCGCTTCGCGACAAGTACAAGTCCAAGGTCCAGCGCCGCGGCAACGTCCTCGTCGGCTTCAGCGAAGGCGCGTGGGTCGCGATGAACGTCGGCCTGAAGGATCAACGCACGTGGTCGCGCTGGCTGATCCTCGCCGCGAGCGACGCGTACTGGGGTGACGTCACCGACGCGCTCGGCAAGGACAAGCGCAAGGTGGAGCGCGTGTATCTCCTCACCGGCGAGAACGACGGCGTCGCGCAGAACACGGTGCGCGTCGGCGACACGCTGAAGAAGGTGAAGGTCCCGGTGAAGGTGAAGCTCGTGCCGGGAATGGGGCACGAGGTGCCGAGCGATCGCATGGTCAGCACGTACCGAAGGCCGCTCGCCTGGTTGATGAGCAGCGCACCAGCGAAGAAGATCTGACGAAGCGCCTCGTCATCGAGCAGCTCGGCCTTCGCGCTCCAGTGCTCGGCCCCGCATTTCAAACCTGAAACGCACTGCGCACGCGACGCGGTCGTCGTCGCCGGACGCAACATCGATCCCGATCGCCTCGCACCCGTGTGCTAGGAATCGTCGCGATGCAGCCGCCTCCCCCGTTCCGGCCTCCGCTCGTCCTGGGAATCGCGGGGGGCTCCGGATCCGGGAAGAGCACGATCGCGAAGGCTGTCCTCGAGGCGCTGCCGCCCGGTCGCGGCGTCCTCCTGCAGCAGGATCACTACTACCGTTCGCAGTCGCACCTGCCGGAGTCGGAGCGCGCGAGCGTCAACTACGACCACCCGGACGCCCTCGAGCTCGACTTGCTCACCCAGCACATCGACGCGCTCCGCATGGGCCAGTCGATCGAGCGTCCCACCTACGATTTCACGATTCACGATCGGTCCAAAAAGGGCGTACCCATGGATCCGGCGGCGATCATCGTCGTCGAGGGGATCCTCGTCCTCGCGGACGACCGCCTACGCTCGCGCTTCGAGGTGAAGCTCTACGTGGATACCGATCCCGATATCCGCGTGATGCGGCGGATCCGCCGCGACCTCGAGCACCGCGGACGCAGCTTCGCGCAGGTCCGCAAGCAGTATTACGAGTCCGTGCGGCCGATGCATCTCGCGTTCGTGGAGCCCTCCAAGCGATTCGCCGACATCGTCATCCCGGAAGGCGGCCAGAACCGGGTCGCCCTCGATTTCCTCCTCAGTTTCGTTCGGCAAAGGGCGGCCGAGGCCGGCTAGAATAGGGGCTCACCTCGTGAGCGCCCAGGGCACGCCCAAGACGAAGGCTGTCGACCTGCTCCATCGAGCGCAGGTGCTCCAGCGGCCTCAATACGAGCGCGCCATCGCTCTGCTGCACGCGACCCACGAGCGCGCGGAGGACGTGCTCATCGACAACGAGATCCTGAGCGAGACCGATCTCCTCAAGGCACTCTCGAGCATCTATCGCACGCACTTCGTCTCCGCCGAGAAGCTCGCGAAGGCGGACATCCCACGCGCCACCGTCCAGATGGTGCCGCGCCGCGTGGCGGAGACGCTGGGAGTCTTCCCGGTGCTCTTCGATCGTCAGACGAGCGTGCTCAGCGTCGTCACGCCCGATCCGGACAACGTCGACATGCTCCGCGAGGTGAAGCTCGTCTCCGGAGCCCGTGACGTGAAGGCCTTCGTCGCGCGCCCGGCGGCTGTCGCGGCCGCGATCCGCAAGCACCACGCCGGTGACCCGCGCGCGTTCGAGCGCTTCGAGCGCGCCGTCCAGTACGAGTTCGGCCAGCAAGTGCTCGCCGATGGCCGCGTCATGGCGGCGAAGGACAGCTTCCGGCGGAATTCGACGCTCGACGACGAGATGATGTTCGATCGCGTCTCGCCGCCACCGCCGCAGCGACGCTCGAGCCCGGACGGCGAGCTCGATGCGCGAGGCACCCGACCGAGCAGCGGCGCCGTTCGCGCGAGCGTCGACCTCTCCGGACCGCCGCCGCTGCCGCGCAAGCCGACCTCGGTGAGGCGCATCACTGCAGACACGTCGCTCTCCGCGCCTCCGCCGCCGATGCCTCCGCGCGAGCCGGGCCGACACGAGCCACCGTCGCCGCCGCCCGTGCGCGCACGCGCGCCGTCGTTCGATGCGCTGCCGCCTCCGCAGGAGCCGTCCTCGCTCATGACGCGTGTCGGTACCGACACCGCCGTCGAGGAGCGCCCCGCGAATGCTTTCCAGAACGACACGACGATCGAGCTGCTCACCGTGATGGTGAGCCTGCTCGAGAACGCACGACAGGAGCTCCGCGGGCATTCCTCGCAGGTCGCACGCCTCCTCCGTCGCGTCGCCGAGCGCATGAGCCTCGACAGCGCCGATACGTATGCGGTCATCGTCGCGGGGCACATCCACGACATCGGCAAGATGGGGCAGTTCCATCTCACGGCGCTCAACTGCAGCGAGTACGAGGGGCATCGCCTCGCCGCGCAGAAGGCCTACGACACGCCGCTTCGTCTGCTCGAGGCCGTGCGCCTCCCGTCGGCGGTCAAGAACGCCGTCTTCCACATGTACGAGCGCTTCGATGGCAAGGGCTTCCCCGACAAGCTGGTCGGCAAGGAGATCCCGCTCGGCGCGCGTCTGCTCGCCGTCGCCGACACGTACGCCGACCTCACGCAGAACCCGCGCAATCCGTTCCGCAAGGTGCTCGGCCCGGCGGAGGCGATGGACGTGCTCAGCAATCACAAGGGCACGATCTTCGATCCCGCGATCCTCGATCTGTTCAAGGCGCTCGTCCTCGGCGAGGACATGAAGGCGAAGCTCCTCGCCAACCGCCATCGGGCGCTCATCATCGATCCCGATCCCGAGGAGTCGACCGTCCTCGAGCTCCGCATGGTGGAGCAAGGCTTCGACGTGAAGACCGCGCGCAATGCCGAGGCCGCGCGAAAGCTCCTGACGACGGAAGGGGTCGAGCTCGATCTCGTCGTCTGCGAAGTCGAGCTGCCCGATACGGACGGCCTCGCGTTCCTCTCCGAGGCTCGAAAAGAGCCGTGGGGCCGTGACGTCGCGTGGATCGTCCACACGCAGAAGCAGGGCCGCACCGAGGCGCAGCGTGCGTTCGAGCTCGGGGCGATGGACTTCGTCGCCAAGCCCGTCCAGGCCGATGTCCTCGTCGCCAAGATCAAGGCGATGCTCGACAAGCGCGCCCAGAGCGGCAAGGGCGGCGGCGCGAAGGGCGTCAGCGGGAGCCTGCGCGAGATGGGGCTCCCCGACATCGTGCAGGTCCTCTTCCACGGACGGAAGACGGGCAAGCTGAGCGTGAAGAGCGGCAGCAGCTCGGGCGAGATCCATTTCCTCGAAGGCGCGATCGCGAACGCCATCCTCGGCAACCTCTCCGGAGCCGATGCCTTCTACGCGATGGTGCGCTTCCAGGACGGCGAGTTCGCGCTCGATCCCTCGTTCGTCCCGCCGAAGCGTGTCGTCGCGGAGTCCGCCGAGGCGCTGCTCCTCGAGGGCATGCGACGGATGGACGAAGGCATCTGACGATCGGCGAGCGAGCTCGCTCGCGGAGCTCACGCGCATCGCCGCCGCGCGATCGGCGCGCAGGAGAGCAGGCCTACGCAGCGGCGAGAGCTGCGCAGGCCACGCGCTGTCCGCTCACTCGGCCCCGGAGCGCTAGTGAGCCGTGCCGCCCGTCCCCGTCTGCGAGTAGCGGCGCGCCTTCTCGCGGATCTTGTCTGCGAGGCGGTGCTGCTGCTCCTTGTCGAGGACCGGCATGATCACCTTCGCCTTCGCGAGGTGCCGCTCGATCCTCTTCGTGGCGTGTTCCGCGACGTCCTCTGCCGGGGCGACCTCGTCCATCACGAAGTGTTCGCCCTTGAACGCTTCGAGGATCCGAGACCATCGATCGCGGTGGTGCTGGTGCGCCCCCATCGCGTCTTCGATGTCACGCATGTCCTTCAGGATCCTCGTGACTCTCGATTTCTGGTCGTCGTTGAGTTGAAGCTCTCGCGCCATCTTGTCGGCGAGGGCGGTCGGCTCCTTGCTCCTGCGGTACTCCTGGTAGCGCTTCTTGAGCGCGTCGACGAACTTCGTGCGTTGCTCGGGCTCCATGATCTGGTGCAGTTTCTCGAAGGCCTTGCGGTCCTCCGGAGCGGCCTTGGCCTTGGCCTGCGCGACCTTCTCGACTTGCGGTTCCATCGCGCAGATGTCGACGTCACCGCGCTCGACCTGATCGGCGAGGGCAGTCATCAGCTCGCTCTTAGCGGCCTTGACCGGAGCGTGACGCTTCTCCGCTTCCGCCTTGAGCTGGTCGACTTCGTCCTGCTGTTCGGGACGGAGCTGGACGTCGGCGATGGCTTGCTCGAAGACCCGCCGCGCCCCCATGTCCTTCTCCTCGGCGGGGTTGAGGACATCCGCGGCCGGTCCGGTGTCCGCCTTCGCGAGCGCAGGAGCAAACGCGAGTCCGAGCGCGATCGTGCTGGCGCTGATGAGTCGTACGGCTGTTTTCATTGCAGCCTCCTTTCGTGGCGGGCGCGCGTGCAGTCGTCACGCCATCGGGAGGCAGCGTTTTCTACGTCTTCGGCGTGACCGAGCAGGTGACGCGCCGCATACGAACGGAGCCAAGCACGGCGATCACGCTCAAAAGGCAGGTGCGACCACCACGCGCTCGTTGATGTCGGTCCACGTCTTCGGCAGCCCCATGCGCTCGGCAAGGTCCACGTACGACGCGTCGTCCTTCACGGAGAACCCCGTGCGCGCGAGCAGCGCGTGCATCGCCTCGACATCGAGCAACCCGCGAAACGGCTCGCCGACCGCACGCACGGCGAGCGAAGTCGCGCGGAGCAGTGGATTCCGTTCGCGGCGGTCGGGCGGGTAATACGTGAGGACGATCGTGCTGCCCTCGGACGAGCGCGCACGTACGGCAGTGAGCGTGCTCTCGATGGCTTCCTTCGTCAGGTACGGCGTGACGCCTTCCCAGACCCACGTCGTCGGTGCGCTCGCGTCGTGGCCTGCTGCTTCGAGCGCGCGCGAGAGATCGTCCCGTTCGAAGTCGACCGCGACGAACTTCACTTCGCGTGCCTTCGGCGCGAGCCCTTCGAGGCGCGAGCGCTTGTAACGCTGCGTCGCCGGATGATCGACCTCGTAGACGATCGACGCCCGGAGCTCGTTCATCCGCCACCCGCGTGCGCATAGCCCCGCGCCGAGGATGACGACCTGCGAGACGCCGCGCCGAGCCGCGGCTTCGACCGCGGCATCGATGGCGAGCGTGCGGACGCGCATGAGCGCGACGAGCGGCGCCATCGGCGACCACGGACGGCGTCCGGCGCGCCCGAGCCACGCGAAGCGTCGGGGCACGAGGCGGCGCGCGATCGGATCGACGTCGGCCGCATCGCGACCACACGCGACGAGGCTCGCCGTCATGCTCGGACGTCCGTGACGCATGTTCCGACGATTCGTCCTTCGCGGCCGCTACTTCTTTCCGGCCGGTTTCTCTTTGCCCGGCTCGACGAGCTCGACTTCCCAGGAGACCTCGGTGTCCGAGCCCGACCACGGCGGGAACGTGAGGTTGGTGAACGCTTTCTCGACGCAGTTGCCGGTCGGCTTTCCCTGGAACGGGGAAGGGACCGTCGTGCCCTTCGAGTGCCCGTTGTGCCCGAGCTGCACCATGATCGTCGCCGTGCCCCACGGGCCGACGGCCTTGCCGTTCTCGTCCTTCGCCGCGCCGCAGTTCTCCTTCACCTGACGTGCAGCGCGCTTGAGGACGACCTCCGTCGCTTCCTTGTCGTACTGATCGGTGCGCTTCGTGGGCGCCTCGTTGACGGTTGGCGCTCCGCCCGACGACGCCTTCGTCGGCGCGTTGGGATCCGGCGTCGAGGCGCCTTCCCACTTGGGCGTCTCGTCGGTGTAGGCCGGCTTGTCAGTAGGCTCCTTCGCCTTCTCCTTCCCGCCACACGCAAGGACTCCGACTGTGCACATCCCCCAGATCACGATCGCAAGGCCACGCATGTGCCCGATCATATCACCCGACGCCGCGTCGATAAGTTTTCCGCGTCGTCGCCGCCGAGCTCCGCCTCAACGCGCCGGCGCGCTCACATGGCTCAGATCGAGCGCCCGCCAGGTTCGCTCTGCCGCGGCCCGGATGCGCGCGTCGATGGTCTCCGTCATCAGCGGCTCGAGAAAGGCGCGGGCTGCGTCTTCGTCCGTCTTCGTCCCGGAGAGGGCGAGCTCGAGGAAGCTCGCATTGCCTTCGTCGCCGAACGCCGCCACGAGGCAGAGTCCCGCGATCTTCCGTTTTCCCGGCTCCTTGGTGAGTCGCTTGGCCCTCGGACCGATGCCGGGGAAGCCGCTGCCGAGGCGCAGCAATGCGTCGACGGCCGCATCGAACGTCACGTCGTCGTCGAGCAGCTCGGCGAGGAAGTCGGCGGCGGCGCTCCGCTCTTTCGGACCGCCGGTCGCGCCACAGCGAGCGATCGGAGCCGCTGCGAGGCAAGCTGCGTGATCGTCTGCCTCGGCCACCTCGATGAGCGCAGGGAGGACCTCGGGCCAGGGCGTGGCGCCGATCGCGACGATCGCATCGCCACGCGCGTCGTCGTCCGAGAGGAGATGCATCAGCACCGCCCGCCCCTCTGCCGTGCGCGCATCGCGAAGGGCGCGCGCGAGGGCCGATTTCACGGCGGGTGTCCCTTCGTCCGCGATGCGGAGAAGAGCGTTCCGGGCGCCCTCCACGCGCAACCGCGAGAGGCCGAGGCATGCGCGGGTGAACCGGGATTCGTGCAGGGCCGTGTCTCGTCCGGTCTCGTCTGTCTCTGCGAGCGCCGCGCACGCCTCGCGTGCGACGGCGGCGAGCTTCGCCGCGAACGCGGAGCGTTCGTGCTCGGGCGCGGCGACACATGCGGCGAGCGCTTCGTCGCGGAGCTGGGGATCGTCGGAGAGGATCGCTTCGAGCTTCAGGCGGCCCACTCTACAGGAAGCCACACCGGGAAGCCTCACCCGGAAGACTGACCAGGAAGCCTCACCCGTCGCCGCTCATTTCGACGCCCAGATGCGCTTGCCGGTGCTCGCGTCCCAGACGGCGAGCGTGCCGTCGTCACGCGTGCCGAGCACGCGCCGTCCGTCGGGCGCGAAGCGGACGCTCTCGACGCTGAAGCCGCTCGAGCTCGGGAGCTCTGCGAGCACGGCGCCACTCGTGTCGGCGACGAGGCGGAGGCCGCCGCCGGTCGCGACGACGACCGAATCGTCCTTCGGCGAGTGGATCAGCGGAAACACGCCATGCGCGTCACTCGCAACGCCGAGCCGCGCGCTGAGGTCGTCCGCGATCGCCACGCGGCGGGCGAGCTCGTCGTTGTACGGCGGGACGAGCTCGCCGCTCCGTTCGCGCAGCTTCTTGCCGGTGGAGAAATCGTACGCGATGAGCTGCGCCTGCGAGGGCAGCGACGGACAGCCCGGGCTGCACTCCGCGTCCGTGATCAACGCTCCGTCCTCGAACCCGACGATTTGTTCGACGCCGAGCGCGCAGTGGCCGTGCGCGGAGAAGCGCGCATGAACGCCCGAACCGACGTCGAGCGTGTGGAGGAACATCGGCGCGTCGTACTCGCCGGACGTCTCGGACCAGGCCACGCGGCGCCCGTCCTCGTCGATCGTCAGCTGGTAGACGAACGCAGACACGATCTTCGAGCGCGGCTTCGCTTCGCCAATCCGCCACACCTCGACCACGCCCGGCTCGCGGCCGCTGCCCTGGCGCGACGCCACGAACGTCTTGCCGTCCTTCGATGCGACCACGGACGCGCTCGCCATCTTGATCCGGAGAACGTCGAACGTTTCACGGTCGACGATCCGGGCTCCGTCGGCGTCGCTCCAGAAGGCGGAGTCGGCCGTCCATTCGACGACGGGCGCCTGACCGTCGTCGGCGCGATACGCGTAGCGAGAGCGCGCGCCGTCGGTGATGCGGACGAGATGGATCTCGCCATTCGTGCGCGCGACGAACATCGAGCCGTCGGGCGCGATGTCGACCGCCTCCGCCTCGCCGCGCCAGCCGGTGAGGAGCGCACCTCGATGGCCGAGATCGACGGCGTGGATGCCGGCGCTCGTCTGGACGAGCATCGTCGCTCCGTCGTCACTCGCAACGACGCGCGAACCGACGTTGCTCGGCGCGAGCCCCGCCTGCGTCCACGGATCGAAGGCGTCCTCGTCTCGGGTGAGCGCATGGCCGTACACGCCGAACGCCTGCTCCGTCTCGACGTCGAGCACGATCGTGCGCTCGGTGGTGTCGAACACGATGAAGCGCGACCCTGCAAAGCCGACCAGGGTCGCGTCGTCGGACGCGCCGGGAGCGGCATCATCGGCGGCGGCATCATCGGCGGCGCGGGCGCCAACGGCTGAGACGTCCGCCGCCGCCGAGGGCGTTTGGGCTCGTGTCCCGGCGGCCACGTCGGCCGTGTCCGCGGACCCATCGGAAGGACCGCTACACGAGGCGATCAGGGCGAAAATCGCGAGAGATCCGAGCTTCGAGACGCGCATGCTCCCGGAGAGAGCAGCCGGCGTGCCGTGCTCCGGGGGCGGACGATTCTTATTTCGTCGGCGGCGGAGCGATCCGTTTCACGTCGAGGCCGCCCGGGAACTGGTAGCTCGTGAACGCGCCATAGCCCATTGCCTGGAGACCGACCGGAAACGACGAGCTCAACGTGTGAGCGCCGTTCTGACCACGCCCGAGCGTTACGCGCCAGACGCCGAAGCCTTCGGCGAGCGGCTGGAAGTCCGTGACGGCGGCGCCGTCGAGGACCGGATTCGCGCCCGCCGGTCCGACGATGACCGCGTAGCTGACGTCGTAGTCGTCGGGCGTGAGGAAGAGATAGCTCGTGCGGAATTGTTCCGGGGACGCGAAGATCGTCTGCGAGGGGTCGCCCTTCGCCTTCTGGTTCGAGGCCTCGTACATCGTCGAGCCGACCATGAACGTCGCGACGCCGAACTCCTCCGTCCCGGTGACGATGAAGTCCGTCGACACCGGACCGTCGCACTCTGCGACCTCACCAGCGGAGAGGCGGTCGGGACAGCCAGCAGGCTTCGACGGGGCATAGGCGAGCGTGGTGCCATCGCGGTTGCCGACGAAGCGGACGACATGGAGGCCCGGGGTGCCGCTCGGGCGCGTCGGCGTCGTCACGACGTACTTCTTGCCGAGCGCCTCCGCGGGCAGGACGGACTCCTCGACGTGATCGCACGCGCTCTTGTCGGCCGGAACGTTGATGCACTGTATGCCGGAGATGATCTGAACGGGCTTGTCGGACTGCACGAGCGAGCCGGAGAGGTCGAACTCCGCTCCCTTCTCGGTCACGATCTGCGCGACGTCTCCGGCGTCGAGAGCGATCTCGAGCACGTCGCCCGCACCGCCGGCGGCGATGCCCTTGCCGGGGAGGACCTTCGCCTTCGCGCCGAGAGCCACTTTCACCTTGGTCCCGTCTTGCGATGCCGTGATCGCGGCGAACGAGCCGAGCACGGCCTGCGATGTACCTTGCGCGGTCGTGGCGCTCCATCCTTGGGTGCCGAGCACGCGATAGTTTCCGGTCCAGGCGGTGCTCGGGATGAGCAGCGAAGCGTCATTCGTGTAGCTGAAACATCCGCTCGCCGGTCCGCCGAGCTCCGGACAGTCCACCCAGCTCTTGCCCGGCGCGCCCCCCTTGCCCGCATATTCGATCGGGCTGAACTGATAGACGACGATGGGGACGGAGCTCACCACGTGGTAGGCGCTCTTGCGCGCCAGGACCGATGACGCGAGCGGCGGCGGCGCCTGGTTGGCGATGACGAGCCCCTGTCCCTTCAACGCAGGCACCCAGGGCAAGAACACCTTCTCGAGCGTACCGGGGGCGACCTTCACTTCGACCGCGACGTCGTTCGGTCCGGTGACCTTCACGGTCGCTTCCGTCTGCCCGCTGTTCGAGACGACGATGGCGAAGTCGAAGATGTCGGGGACGATATTGCCCGTCACGGTGGCCCAGTAATCGCACCCGACGTACGTCCGCGCCCGCGTCGCCTCCTCGCACGTGATCGGATCACGATCGAGCTCTTTCTCTGCCCCACCGTCGTCGTCGAAGGTCGGGTCGTTTCCCTTGTCGTCGAAGCCGCCACGCTTCGAGTCGCCGCACGCCGCGACCGAAACGGAGGACACGATCGCGAGAAGAGCGAGCGATGTGACGATCCGCATGCTCACCGTTGCATCTCTTCCGTCGCGATTCATCGATCGTTTCATCGTGTTCTCAGAAAGTCGTTCCCTGATCGGACGTCAGTGTGGCGGCTCGGTCGGAGCGCACGTCGACACGCCCGCGCCGACGATCGTCAGGCCTACGTCTTCCATCAGGACAGTCGATGTGTCGGTTGCGGGCGAGTACTTCGTGACGGTCGAAGTCGTGCTGGGGTCGGCGTCCGGTTGGGTGAAGAGGTAGAAGTCACCGCCCCACGCGGCGAATGCCCATCCGCCCAAGTTCTGGACGCCGGTGCGGAAGAACTTCTGGATGTCGCCCGTCACTTTGTCGAGTTGGGCGATTTGTCCGCCGCTCCCCGTGAAGGCGTAGAGCGCCCCGACTCCCGTTCCGCTGAGCTCGGCTCGGCCGAGGCCGCCTTTCCCGACGATCGAGAGATCGAGCGTCGTGGTGTCGAGCCGAGCGAGCGTGGCACCAACGATCCAGAGTGTCTCGCCGGCGCTGACGCCGCTGCCCGTGTCGCCGTCGTTCTTCGCGAAGCCCATTCCGAAGAGCCCGAAGCCGTACGGGTCTGGGCGAAACCCGGAGTCGGTGCACGACATATCCGTCGTGTCGACCTTGAAGACGCGTCCGTCCATGTATTCGACCCAGGCAATCCCGCGCCGGTCGACGGCCATGGAGAACATGCCAGTGCGCGTCGGGCAGACGGGCCGGCCGAGATGCGTGAACGTCAGGGCGATCGGGTCGAAGCGGTGGATCGACTTGTCGTTCGCGGAGAGGACGTAGATCTGCTTGTTCGTGTCGGCGCAGTCGACGTCCGGCTCGGGAACGCTCGCTTCTGTCGTGGAAGCGTCGGTGAAAGGAGCGACGGGCGGTGGAGGCGGTGCGTCGGCCCCCGCATCGGCCGTCGGTCCGAACGCGTCGCGGTCCGACGAGCAATGGATGGCGGCGACGCTCGTGAGCGCGCCTACGCACGCGAGCCAACGTCGTTTGGTCACGAGAGAGGACATCGTCGAAGACTCCATCAATTGGGCAACGTCACGCGGGAGGGCGTCGGGTGGGGAAGGTCATCGGTCGTTCCCGTGCCGAGCTGACCCTGGCTGTTCGATCCCCAACACTCGACCGCTCCCGAGCGCAGGAGCGCACAGACCGAGGAGTCTGCGGATGCGATTCCCACGGCCGCCTCGCTGAGCCCGTCGATGCGTGTTGGTGTCCCGTTGATGTCCTGCATGGACCTCGAGCCGAGGACACCCACGTCGCCCGTCTTTCCCCAGCAGTAGACGTGTCCGCTTCCCATGACGGCGCACGAGTGCTCGTCGGCGACCGCGACCTGGATCGGAACGTCTTTCACCGAGACTCCCGCGTCCGTCTTCTCGGCGTCGGCAACGAAGCGAAGGTTCGAGATGTCCGGGAGGAAGCTCGGCGGAATCTGGAAGACCGTAAGGGCCGGATTGTACGAGCCTCGTCCGAGCTGACCCAGCTCGTTCGTCCCCCAGCACTGGACGTCGCGTCCGACGATCGCGCACGCATGCACCGAGCTCGATGCGAGGCCACGCACGCGTGCAAGGCCCGGCACGATCGCAGGAACGCCGTCCACGTCCTCGGAAGTGTCGCGGCCCAGGAGGTAGGTGACGAGCTTCGTGATCCGGCCGAAGTAGTCGCGCCCGTACATGCCGTTCGCGCCCCAAGAGAGGAGCTCGCCGGCGTTCGTGATCGCGAACGTGCGTGTGGTGCCGGGCACGACTGTCGCGATGTTCTGGGCGACGCCGGTCGCCTTCGCAGGCGGCGCGATGGCGCCGCTATCGCTGACCTTGCCACGGCCGAGCTCGAGCTTCGCGTTCGTCCCCCAGCAAGAAAGCGATCCGTCACTCGCGGTGGCGCACGCGAAGCCCGCCCCGACCGCGACGCTCGTGGCGGCAGGCACGGCACCCATGCGCGTCGGCTGCGTGACGGGATCGGAGAAACCTTCCCCGTCGTCCGCGGGGACGATGCCGGCGTTGACGAGCTCCGGCGCTCCCCAGCAGAACACGTCTCCGTTCCCGACGCGCGCGCAGGCATTGCCGTCGCCGACACTCGCGCTCGTCACATTGGCGAGGTTGCCGAGGAGCCGTGGCGTCGCGGAGAACGATTCACCGTCGTCCTCGTATCCGAGCTGGCCCGAGGCGTTCGACCCCCAGCAGCTCATCCTGCCGTCCTTCAGAACGACGCAGAAGGAATCTCCGTGGCCGGTGATCGCGACGGCACACGGGCCCGAGCCACACACGACCGAGGCGTCCGGAACGACGAAGTCGTCAGCGTCTGCGGCGGAGTCGAGGTCGTTCGCGTCGACGCCCGCATCCGCGCTGGGGGGCGGGGCATCGACGGTGGTGCCAGCGTCCGTGTCGATCGTCCCAGGATCGCTCGGTTCGCTCGTCTCGCAGGCGAAGAGCAGCGTGGCGACACCGGGCGCCACGAAGGCGCCGAGCACGCCGTACCGCTTCCGTGTAGTGGGAGTCATCAAGCACCTCCGGGGGCGCGATGGAGCGCGATGCCGTTTCCGACCGCCCAGATGTCGTTCGCCGAGGACCCGTGAATGGCCATCAAATCTTTGTAAATCGGCGTTCCGTTCACGGAGATCCGAGAGGTGCTCCACTTCGTTCCGTCCCAGTGCCGAATCGCGCCGGAGGTGCCAACGGTCCAGACGTCGTCTTTGCCGCTGCCCCAGACCGCGACTGCGTAGGCATTCGAGTTGTTCGCGATGCTGCTCCACGCAGCAGATCCGTTTGCGGCGACTGTGCGATGATAATTCACTGTCGGCTTCGTGAGCGGATCGTAGGTAGTGCCCAGATTCGTGATCATCCAGACGTCGTCCGGCTGTGATGCCCAGAGCCCTCCGACCAGCGTGGGCAACGATCCATCCGTCGTCAGGCTCTCCTCCCAGGTGTAGTCGCCACCCTCCGTGAGCGGCGGCGAGCCATGGAACACGTGGGCGATGTCAGGCGGAACCGGCCACCCCCAGCCGCTCACGGAGCCGCCGATCCAGATCTCCTTGTTTTCGCTGATGGCGAACCCGCTGAGGGTGAAGTCGAAACCAACGGGGAGCGGGAGCCCGGTCGTGGTCCAAACCGGCTCGGCAGGTTCGTCTGCGTCCGGCGATGGGTCCGGCAATACGCCGTGCACCAAGTAGATGGGGCCGAATGGCCATCGCGCCAGGCCCCAGAGATCCTTCGGCCCCGTCGCGCGAAGGAACGTCACTGGAAACGAGAACGAGTAGCTCGTGACCTCGGACCACTGGAACGGAGCTCCCGGCGCCGTACGGAATCCATGGACGATGCGGTTCGACTCTTCGTCGGTTCCCCAGATGTCTTGCGGTCCGGTCGCCCACAGGCCGGTCAGGCCTTCGAGGCTGACCTCGGGAGCGGTGACTACGGACCATGTCGTGCCATTCCATTGGATCGCGCCGGCCGGGCCGACGGCGATCGCGTCGTCGCGACCGAAGCTCCACACCGCTTGAAGCTCGAGGTCCTGGGAAGGAAGCGCCGTGCGACACCATTGGTCGGCGCTGCAAACGCCGGCGTCGATCGGCAGCGCGTCGTCGGGCGCGTCGGGCTCGGCGTCGGGCGCCGCGTCCGGCAACGGATCGAGTCCCGAGTCGGGAGCCGTGCCGTCCGCGCTCTCGCCGCCCGCGGGCGCGGCGGGCGCGTTTCCCTGCGTGCCATCGGCCGCACAGTGCAGGAGTCCGGCGGCGAACACGCTCGCCAAACTGAAGGTCATCAGACTTCTCATGGCGTCTTCACCGTCGTTCCCGGCAGAGCAGCGCTCCCTTTGTGGAGCAGATGATTTTGTCCGGCGACCCAGATCTCGTCCGCGCTCGCGCCCCAGATCGCGAGGAGATCGTTGGGCGCGTTCTCCACGAGCGGGACGTCGACGAACGACCAGGTCTCGCCGTCCCAGTGTGCGAGCGTCCCATTGGCGCCCGCCGCCCAGACGTCGTTGGGACCGAACCCCGTCAGCGCGAAGACCGTGGCTCGTGTGGGCAGATCGAGCGTCGAGACGAGATACGTGCCGTCCGCTTGGGGCGACAAGCGTCGCACGACTCCGCGGACGCCGCCGACCCAAACGTCGCCATTACTGCTTCCCCAGATGGCGTTCAGATCGAGCGACGTCCCGGTCTCGATTGGCGTCCAGGTCGTCGATTTGTCGTTCCACCCGTCGGTACGGCGCGTCTTCCCATTGTTCCCCACGACCCAGACGCCGGAGCCATCTCCCCAGATGGCACTGAAGGAGATCTTTTGCCGGAAGTCGGTGATGTCAGCATCCGCCGGCGCGGCAACCCACTTGACGACTCCGTCGTGCCAACCATCGCAATGCCAGACGGTTGGCGCCAGGGTGTTGTAGGAGAGAGGGCCCACGGCCCAGATGTCATTCGCACTCCGTCCCCACATCCCGGAGATCAGGCCTGTAAACGCGGGGGGAGGGTCGGTGCGGGAGGCCGTCCAAAGATCCGCCCCGCCCGTGTGCCAGATCGCGTTGCCCGCGTTGAAGGTCCAGACGTCATCCGGGCCCGATCCCCAGACTCCGAACAGCGACTGCCTCGTAGGCGTCGGAACACCGGGTTGATACGCGGAGGAGCGAGTGAGTTTTGCGCCTTCCCAGTGGAGAATGAGATCAGGACTGCCGACTATCCATACGTCATTTGCCCCCGATCCCCAGATTCCGTTGATCGAGACTTGAGTGGTCACCGGAAGCGTCACCACACACCATTGGCCGGGCTCGCAGAAGGACGGCGGAGCGGCGTCCGGCTGCGCGGGAAGGACGGTAGCGTCCTCTGGCGGCGTCGGCGGCCCGGCGTCGGAAACCGGTGGAGCGATCGGATCTCCTTCTGCGCAGCCCGTCACGACACGAAGCAGCGCGACGCCGGCGAGGCTCGAGAGAAGGGTGGCACGGGCCATCGTTAGAACGCGATTCAATGGACGACTCCCGCATCGCAGGGTTTCGTGAGACATCGGCCGGCGGCGCACGGCTGACCATTCGCGAGATCGCATTGCGCACCGCAGGCGCCGCAGTTGCGTGGATCGACCATGAGATCGGTCTCGCAGCCGTTCTCGATGTGGCCGTCACAGTCGGCGTAGCCGGCCGCGCAAACGTACGTGCAGCGTCCGAGGACGCAGGCGGGCGATCCCGCCTGCGGGCCGGAGTATGCGCCGACGGGCGGAACGAGGCCCTTGCAGTCGTTCCCGCATGCTCCGCAGTTTGTCGGGTCCGTTTGCAGGTCCACGCATCCGGAGCCGCCGCAGAACGTGCCTCCGGGATCGGTGACCGGATCGCAAAGGCATTTCCCCTTGGAGCACACCTGCCCAGGGGCACACGCGTGGCCGCACGCGCCGCAATTCAACGCATCGTAGGCCACGGACACTTCGCAGCCATCGCCACAGAAGTCGTTGTTGCAATCAGCGAATCCGGGAGCGCAGTGTTGCCCGCACTTCGAATCCTTGCAGTTGAAGGCGCTATGCGGTGGGACACGACCGTCACACGCTCCCTGGCCCGTGTCGTCCTCCGAACAATCGTGTCCACAAGCCCCGCAATTCTCGACGTCGGTCGAGAGTTTCACGCACGTGCCGTTGCACGCCGTAAATCCTTTTCCACAGCCGCATTGGCCCTCGAAGCAGGGCTCGCCGGCAGCACACTGGATCCCGCAGGCGCCGCAGTTGGCGGGATCGATCCGGACGTTGGCCTCACAGCCATCGTCGACGAAGCCGTTGCAATCACTGGTGCCGTCCGCACAAATCAGCTGGCAGTGGCCCTTCATGCAGAAGAAGCCGCCATTGATGTCCGGGGAGTACGGCGGACATTGGGTATCGCACGACCCGCAATGAAGCGGATCCCTGTCCAGGTTCGTCGTGCAAACACCCGGGACGCCAGGGCACGTCGTATAGGGGGTGGGACACTCGGTCTCGATGCAGAGGTTCTGCGAAGCGGCATCGATGCTCGGGCTCGCGTCGGGGTCGGACGGCTCGAACGTCTGGCTCGGGCCAGAGCCGGAGTCCGGTGACTCCGTGCCGAGCGACACCGAGTTCGCACAAGCGACGACGGCCACGAGCAGGAATAGGCTCGAGCCGAGAACAATACGCTTCATTGGATAATCCCTAATCGGAGATCAGCGGGCCGACGCGGCGGCGATGCGGTCGCGAACAGCTTGAACACGGCGGGCGTACGAACCTTCGACATGGCGTGCGAGAAACGCCTGGGCGAGTCGATCGGCGTCGGCCGTACGGCCAGCTCGCTCGAGCGCCTCGATCCGCAGCACCGCGGCGTCGAGGGCGAATGCGGCCGGGGAGAAGTCACGATCGTGCGCGTCGAGCAAACGAAGCGCGCGCGTCGGATCTCCGCTCGCGACCGCACGGCGAGCCTCATCGACGAGCAACGTCTCTCGCGCGAGAGCGTCGTCGTCCGCACCGCGGCGCGGGACACTCTCGACTCGGGCGTGGTCGCTCTCGACTCGGGCGTGGTCGGGAGCGCGCCGCGCGGTCGGGACGGCGGCCGTCCGCTCGTGCCGGGCGTTCGGCAGCGCGTTCGGCGTAATCGTGGGTGCAGCTGCGGCCTCCGCCTCGGTGACGCCCAGAGAAGGCGCCGAGATCGGCAGAACGTTCTCGGCTCCGCCGACGGCCACGCGACCACGTGCTTCTTCCTTTGCGCTCTCGTTCGACGGCGCCGCCCCGGCCGTTCGCGCCCCGTCGGGTGTGTCGAGTGGACGCCAGGATGTTGCGATCACCGCGCTGCCCGCGACCACCGTCGCGGCGAGCACAAGCCACCTCGGCGCGAGCATTCCGGAGGGCGTACCCCCGCTCGTCGGGGCCGGACCCACCGGCGCGTCCACGACCGTGGGCACGAGACCGACTGCGGCCATGGCGCGATCGCGAGCGCCGCGCGGCGGCAGCTCGTCGTCCGCCGCGGAATCCAGGAGCGCGCGCTCGAAGTCGTCTGCGTCCTCGTGCAGGAGCGGTTTGAACGACTCAGACATCCGAACCTTCTCCCTGTCGCAATCGTGCGGCGATCGTGCGGAACTGCTCTCGTGCGCGCCGGAGCCGTGACGTGGCTGTCCCGAGGGGAATCCCGTGAAGGGCGGAGATCTCGACCAGCGTCATCTCCTCGAGCTCGAACAAGACAAAGACCACGCGCAAGTCCTCGGGTAGAGCACCAAGCACGCGGTCGAGCAGCGCTCTCGCTTCTTTCTTCTCGAGCAGGCCGTCGGCGCTCGCCGCCTCGTCCAGAGGTTCGCCGGCGTGCTCCTCGGAGACCTCGCGCCGCCGCCCCCGCGACCGGCGGGCGTTCGACGCAACGCGGAGGACGACGCCGAACAGGTAGCGGCGTTCGTCCTCGCGCTCGATCTGGTCGAGCTTCCGAGAGACGATGACGAAGACCTGCTGGGCGGCGTCTTCCGTGTGTTCGGCTGGGACGCCGAACCGGCGCAGCGACCGCCAGACGAAGTCGTACTCCTGCTCGAAGAGACGACGCAGGCGACCATCCGCGTCGCGTGCGTCGGTGGTCACGTCGGACTCCGTTCGATGTGTGGAGAAGTGGACTCGAGCCGCGACCACGTCGTGCCTCCGACAAATACGATGTCCGGGTTAGCCGCGATCGATCACCGATCGTCGATCTTCGCTCGGAGAGCTCACTTTCGGGAGCGAAAGAAATGACTCACGACGGTCACTCCGATGAACGGAGACACGAGCGGCGCGCTGTAGACGTGCGTTGCGGGCTCGAAAAAGAAGCGGTCACGGAGCGCTGGAATCGACACGCCGGTTTCGATCTCGAGCCCGAGGTGCCATCCAAGGTCGACGGCGAGCACAGCCGTAGGTCCTGCCGCAATCCAGAGAAGGTTTCGCGCCGGCCCCTGCGGGCGCGCCACCGTGGCGTCGAGCGTCCCGATCGACGTGCTCGCGCAGAGACTGAGGTGATGCGCGTGGAGCCATCCCGGGCCGGCGCAGAGCGATGCGCGCCCGGTGGTCCATACCAGATCGACGAGATCGGAGCGCGTCGCGAGGGTGACGTGGGCGGTTCGCGCTACGGCTGCACGTACGCGCGGGCGGAGCGCTGTCCCGACGGTGAGCTCGAGCATGGCTGAAGGCTCGACGACGGCGCCTCCGTAGCCCTGCAGCGCGAGCCCGACGCCCCCGTTGAGCCCGATCTCCGGCGGAACGTAGTTCTTCGGTGGCGGCGCGGCGGGACGCGGGCGCGCCGGAGCGACCGCGCGTTCCTGCGCGGGCGGCGCTGCAGGTGTCGCCGGACCGCTCTCGGCATCGTGATCCAGCGCCACGACGAGCATCACCGCGAACGCCGCGAGGACGTGGTCGCACGACGAAGCCGACACGGATCGCTCCGTGCGGCCCGCTCCCTCCTCGACCGTGAGCTCACCCACCAGCCGATCGCCTTCACGCCGGACGTCGAGGCGAACGAATGCGTCGGCGTCGGTCGTCACACGCCGAATGCGGTCCGTGCGCGCGACGACACGCTCGAACAGCGGTGCAGTGGCAGCGCACTCTTCCGGCACACTCTCGCTGAGCGCCACTCGGATGGGATGGATCGGGGCGCCCGCGTCGCTCGCGGGTGATGCGTGGCTCGTGAGCGCCCAAGCGAGCGACGCAACGAGAGCCCGCCCGAAACGACGCCGTGCCCGCACTAGGTCCCGTCCACGATAGCTGCCGACGCTGCGGCACGAAAGCCCGATCCGCG
This sequence comes from Pseudomonadota bacterium, assembly GCA_023402175.1. Taxonomy (GTDB): domain Bacteria; phylum Myxococcota_A; class Polyangia; order Polyangiales; family Polyangiaceae; genus Labilithrix. The sequence continues at coordinate 31,674 of JAEXCN010000025.1, forward strand.
GTCGCGCTCGCGCGCACCGGGCGCCTCGAGAGGCGTAGCACGCTCGGATCAGAGGTCGGAGATCTTGTAGTCCTTGATCTTGTAGAGGAGCGCGCGGTGGCTGATCTCGAGCAGCTCCGCGGCGCGCGTGCGATTGCCGCGCGTCTTCTGGAGAGCGCGCCGGATCAGGATCTCTTCGATCGCCGCGGTCGTCTTCTTGACCGAGAGCTCGCCGGTCGCGAGCTGCACCTGCACCGGATCGAGCGCCTCGCGCAGACGCTCCGGCAGATCGTGCGCGTCGATGACGTCGCCGTCGCAGAGGACCATCGCGCGTTCGATCGTGTTCTCGAGCTCACGGACGTTTCCCGGCCACGTGTACTCGAGCAG
>JAEXCN010000026.1 GCA_023402175.1 Pseudomonadota bacterium
GTTCACGGGCAGCTTGAAGGTCGTGCCGTCTGCATCCGTGATCTCGATCGTGATCGATCCGGAAGCGCCATAGCAGTCGTCCGGCTCGTGCGCGGTCGGATAGACGGTGCCCGCGGCGCGGTAGAGCGGCGCCTCACGCTCCTTCTTGTGGCAGTTGATGCACGCAACGCCGGGATGCATCGACGACGAACCGTGATCGCCACGCGTCCAGTTGCGGTCGCTCGTGCAGACCGTGGGCGTGTTCGTCGGGGTGCTGCTGGTCGTCGCCGCTCCGGCATCACAGACGCCGTTCGGCATCCCCGCCGCGATCCAGCCCTCGAGGATCGCGAGCCGATCGGTGCCGATCAGCCCGCTCGGCGGCATCGGGTTCGCCGCATCCTTCATGCGCGCAAGCGCGTCATCGGCCACCGTCTTCGAGGGATCGAGCTTCGATGGTGCCTCGAGATCGGCTGCGTAGAGCAGGCGGTTCTTCGCGCCGCCGGCGAGCGGCTCGCCGTGGCAGGACGCGCAGGACTCGGCGAGGAACGCGGCGACGTCGCACGGCAGATCGCCGTCCGCGCTCTCCGCCGCCCCCGGCGTCGACGGAGCAACCGTCGTCGAAGTTCCTGCCCCCGGATCGAGGTGCGGACCGGTGTAGCAACCGCCGATGGCGGCAAGCACGACCGCAGGAAAGAGAAAGCCCGTTCTCATCTGTCCCCGCTTGGGTAACGCGACGCCTCGCGGAGCAGGCAACGATCACGCTGAGACGGCGCTGGGACATCTTCGTGCGAAGCCCTGCCGAGCGACGGCCTTGCGTTCGATCCGAGATTGAGCGTCACTTCGAGGATGCTCCCGCTGGGGGTAATCCGCGTGCTGGTGCTGCTCGCAGGCGATACGGCCGACGAGCACGCGAACGCCGCGGAGATCGACCAGGCCCTTCGTGCATCGCTGGGGGGCGACGCGGTCGTGTCGCTCAGGCGAGCTGCTGGCGAGAGCGACGACGCGCTCGCGCGCGAGGCGCAAGACGCGAACGCGACGCTGCTCTGCGTGGTCGCATGGAGCGACGGCCAGCGACGCGCGACGATCCACTTCCTTCAGGGGCTGCCGGCACCTCGTTCGAACGAGGCGCACTGGGGCGATCGCGAGATCCGATTCGATCCGAACGATGCCGCCACGGAGCGAGCGCGCACCGTGGGCTTCGCGCTCGCATCGATGGTGCCCGACGAGGCGCTCGCGCGACACGGCGCGGAGACGACGCAGGAGAGCGCTCCACGCACGCCTGAGCCCGAGCTCGAGCATCGAGCGGCGCCGCCGCCGACATCGGAGCGCCCACGACGAAGCGAAGTCATGCGTCTGCCGGGCGTGTTTTCGATCGAGATCGCCGGCCACGGCGCACGGGCGATCGGAGGAGCGGGCGGCGGGCTTGGCGGCGCTGCGGCGCTCCGGCTCGGACTCTCGCGCTCCATGCGCCTGAGGTTCAGCGCAGGCGGCCGCGTGACCGAGCTCGCCCCGGCGCAGGCGACGTCGCGGACCTATTTCGCAGGTCCCGGGATCGCCTGGAGCACGTGGCTCGATCGCGCATCGCGGTGGGGCCTCGGAGGGCGGCTCGACGTGCTCCTGGTCGGAGAGCACGTCGTCCACCTTTCCGCCGACGATCCCGCGCCGGACAACCGATTCCGCGTGGTGCCGGGCGCGGCGGGCGCGTTCGAGACCTCGTGGAGGTTCGCCGAGCAGGCATCGGGGCTCCTGGCATTCGGGACGGAGGTCGCCTTCGGGAGCACCGAGATCGTCGTCCGCGGCCGACGCGTGGCTGAGCTCGTCCCAGTCCGTCCTTTCCTCGAAGCGGGCCTTCGGGTCTCTTTCTAGTCGGCTCGTGAATTTCGCTGCCTGCCCCCGAGCCCCACGCGGTACCTAGGTGCGGACCATGACCTCGCGAACATCCAGTCGAGCGAGGTTGTGGGTCGTCCCGTCGGACGAAGGGCCGCGTCCGGCCAGGCTTCCCGCTCCGACCCTCGACGACTCCGAGCTGCTCGAGTCCGTAGTTCGCGGCGACCCCGACGCCGCCGTCGCGCTCCATGACCGGCTGCGCCCCGTCGTGGAGCGTGCGCTGCGCAGGCTCCTCGGCCCGAGCGATCGCGATCACGAGGACCTCGCGCAGCAAGCGATGATCGAGGTCGTCTTCACGATCGATCGCTTCCGCCGCGACTGCCCGCTCGATGCATGGGCGAGCACCGTCGCCGCGCACGTCGCTTACAACCACATCCGCCGGCGGACGACGGAGCGGCGGATCTTCGAGTCGCTCCGGCTCGAGGACGAAGCTTCGATCGCCTCGCACGCCATCGGACGCGCGGCCGCGGCACGCAGCACGCTCCGCCGCGTGCTCACTCATCTCGACAACATCGAGCCCGCGAAGGCATGGGCATACGTCCTCCACGACGTCTGCGGATACGACCTCCGCGAGGTCGCGCAGATCACGGACGCATCGGTGGCGGCCGCGCAATCGCGGCTCGTCCGCGGTCGGCGCGAGCTCCACGAGCGACTCGCGGCCGATCCCGAGCTCGCGCCGCTGCTCGCCGCCAAGGACACCGGAGGCAAGCCCCGATGACTCGCGACCCGCTCGTCGAAGTCACCAGGCAGCTGTCCGAAGCGATTCGCGATCCGGGCGACGTCAGCGCCGTGCCCGCTGGACGAAGCGAGGCGATCGAGAAGCTCGCCGATGCTCTGCGTGCACGCGCCCGCGCGCGAAGGCGGCGCCGCGTCCTCGGCGCGATCGCGGTCGCAGCCAGCGCCATAGGCCTCGTCGGCGCCGGCGTCGTGGCCGCGCGTCACGATCACGTCGCTACGAGCTCGGAGCTCGGCCGCATGCACGAGCCCGCCGGAGCCGTCACGGTCGTGCGTGACGGTCGCGCAGCATCGCTCGGTGCAGACGACGTCGTGGCCGAAGGC
>JAEXCN010000035.1 GCA_023402175.1 Pseudomonadota bacterium
CGTGTCCCCTCCCGGGTCGAGCGTGACGGCCACGCTGTCGCTCCCCGTCGAGTTCGCCTCGACCCTGAACCTCGTCGAGTACCTCTATACCGAGAGTCGAACCTTCACGCACAGGCGTCGATACACAGCGCCCGTGACGCCTCCTGCGTCCACGGCCGTCAACCTCGGCCGAGTCGCGGACATCCGCACGATCGCGCCGCTCGACCTTGCGGTGATCGACCGTCCGTCGGCCTCGTGGTCGCTCGAGCCGACGGGATCGCGAGATGGCTGCGTTCGGTTGAACGCGGTGTGGAAACGCGGGCTGTCGGAGACCAATCGGTGGGTCGTGGATCAGGTCGCAGCCGGGGTCGGAGAGGCCAAGTTCCCAGAGCTTCCGCCTGAGCTCGTGGACTTCGCGCCCAAGGTCGGCGACACGATCCCAGGTCCGTCCGTCATGCACTCGGATGTCACGGGGAAGACCGGCCTCGACGCATGCAACGTATCCGGCGCCGACGAGAGCACCGTCTGGAGCGCCTCCTCCAAGTGAGCGTCGGCGGGCGCCTCCGCGCGCGCGCGCGTGGGCGGGCCTCGCCTCTCAGTCGAGCGCGCTGCCTCGCGTTGCGCGGAGGCGCGCGAAGAGGTCCACGCGTCCACGTGTCCACGCGTCCACGCGTCAACGCGTCCGAAAGTGTTCGACGGCGCCCGAACGAAGTCGAGGTATCTTTGGAGGTGAAACCAGAGGGCGTTGCCGTCTTGACGAACCATTCGATCCGGGGAAGTCGTGTTCGGCAGCTCATGGAGCTCGTCGGCCAGGCCGGCGAGCTCTCTACCGGGCAGCGACGAGAGTTCGTCCTCGAGGGAATGTGTCGGCTCCTCGGCGCTTCGGCAGCCGTGATGGTCAGCGCCGAAGAATTCTACTTTGGCGGCCAGAATCGAGTCACCCGCGTTTTCTCGACGGGCTGGACGGGGCGGGAGCGAGAAGCGCATCTGGCGTCGATCGCCGCGAGCGCGTGCGGAGACCCTGTGCTCGTCCCGCTTGGAATGCACGCCGGACCGCGCGCGTACCGACGGCGAGATCTGGTGAGCACCCGCGATTGGTACAAGACCCCGTGGGTCTGCGAGGTGCTCCACGCGGCGCATCTCGACGAGGCGATCTACACCGCGCTCCCGGTCGAAGGCACTTCGACGACCGAGTGCATCGGGATCTATCGGACCCCGGGCGACCGCGCCTTCACCGAGGAGGATCGCGAGATCGTGAACCTGGTGAGCCTCGAAGGTCGTCGATTGTTCCGACCTCGGCTCCGCTCGGCCATCGCGGAGACGATGCGCGCGCTGTCCCGCCGTCAGGCGCAGACGCTCGAACGTCTATGTCTCGGCGAGTCCGAGAAGCGGATCGCCTACGAGCTCGGAATCAGTTCCAACACGGTGCACGTCCACGTCAAGGCGCTCTACCGGCTCTTCGGCGTAGGGAGTCGCGCCGAGCTCCTCGTGCGCTGCATCGGTGTGGCTGGAGAGTAGAGCCCCGCGCGCTCGGCCTGTGTACAAGGCGTCCCAGAAGGTATGGGGATGGATCATCGGCGCGGCGATCGTCGGCCTGATGGTGCTCACGTTGGTCGGCGGCACGAAGGTGAGCGGCCGCGCGATCAAGGCTCGTTCCGTAGATGCTTTGGATGGCGGGCGAAGATCTGAGCTAAGACGGCGCCATGATTGGCCTCTCGCGTCTCGAAAAGTCGTACGGCGGACGCACGCTGTTCGACGACGTCTGCCTTCAGCTGAACGCGGGATCGCGTTACGGCCTCGTCGGCGCGAACGGGTCGGGCAAGTCGACGCTTCTCAAGATCATCGCCAAGGACGAGGCTCCAACAAGCGGGGCCGTCACGATTCCTCGCGAGGCGCGGCTTGGCGTCCTCCGCCAGGACCGTTTACTCGACGACAGCGCGGTCATCCTCGACCTCGCGATGATGGGCGACACGGTCGTGTGGGAAGCGCTCTGCAAGCAACGTCGGATCGTGGACAACGGTGCCGATGCGAGCGACCTCGCGGACATCGAGGACGTCATCCGCGTGCACGACGGCTACACGCTCGAGGCTCGCGCATCGGCCGTCCTCGACGGACTCGGGATCCCGCTTGCCATCCAGAAGCAGCCGCTGTCCACGCTTTCGGGAGGCTTCAAGCTGCGCGTCTTGCTCGCGCAGGTTCTCGTCGCGGGGCCAGACGTCCTTCTCCTCGACGAGCCGACCAACCACCTCGACATCCTCTCCATCCGGTGGCTCGAGACATTCCTCCTCGACTACGAGGGATGTGCACTCGTCATCTCCCACGATCAGCGCTTTCTCGAGGCGATCGCCACGCACATCCTCGACGTGGACTACGGAACGGTCGAGCTCTACACCGGCGGCTACGCGTCGTTCGCGGTCGAGAAGCGTGCGACGCGCGAGCGGAAGGAAGCGGAGATCGCCCGCACCCAGAAAATCATCGCGGACAAGCGCGCCTTCGTCGATCGCTTCGGCGCGAAGGCCTCGAAGGCAAGACAGGCTCAGAGCCGCCTCAAGCAGATCGAGAAGATCGAGGTCGAGGAGCTCGTGGAGAGCAGCCGCGCCGCCCCGGTCTTCCAGTTTCCGATCGAGCGACCGAGCGGGAAGGAGGTCCTCGAGCTCACGGGGATCACGAAGGCGTACGGGGAGAAGAAAGTCCTCGAGGGCGTGTCCCTCGTCATCCGTCGTGGCGAGAAGGTCGCCATCCTCGGCGCGAACGGACTCGGAAAGTCGACCCTCCTCAAGATCGTCGTGAAGCGCCTAGGCGCCGACGCCGGCGAGGTGCGGTGGGGCTACGAGGCCCGTCACGGATATTTCGCACAGGACCACGGCGATCTCCTCACCGATCCGAAAGCGACGCCACTCGGACTGATGAAGGCGGCCTGTCCAACCGAGCCCGAGTTCGTCGTCCGGGGGCGCCTCGGACGCGTCCTCTTCTCCGGGGGCGACGTCAACAAGCGGATCTCCACGCTGTCCGGCGGCGAAGCGGCACGCCTCGTCTTCGCGCGGATCATGGCGGAGAAGGCCAACGTCCTCATCCTCGACGAGCCGACCAACCACCTCGACATGGAGTCGATCGAGGCGCTGACTGAGGGACTGAAGGCGTACGAAGGCACGCTCTTCTTCGTCTCTCACGACCGCGCGTTCGTCTCCGCGCTTGCCACCCGGATCGTCGAGGTCACGGAGGACGGCTTCCGCGATCGCCCCGGCACCTACGAGGGGTATCTCGCGGGCGCCGGCGACGACCACCTCGACATCGATGCGGTGGTGCTCAAAGCGAAGAAGGAACGGCGTGCCGACGCTCGCTCCGCGAAGACGCGCTCCGACGTTCACGACGAAACGCCCTAGACGTCCCCGATCGCTCGCGCGCGGTGCGATGGCTGGCACGGCGACGTGCGTGCGCCTTCACTGGCTCCGCGCAGCTGTCGCCGCCCGTTTGACAGTGCCAGCAGCGTACGGACGTGCAATATACACGCAGTGAATCCGCCCTCCACGTCCGACCCGCTGGAGCTGGTGGTGGAAGCCGGCGGCGTGGAGGGACCGTTCGAAGCCAGCGGAAGGGCCTTCGCACCACACCGCGAAGACTCCGTCGGGCGCCAGCGCCTTCTTGACTCGCAGTACCGCTGAAGGTCCGTAAAGGGGATCGTTCGGGCGAACGCGGGTCTGCGGGCCTTCGTACATGTCGAGCACGATGGCGTCGAACCTCCGCACACCGGGATCTCGGGCGACGCCTGCGATGCACACGGCGACGTCCACGATTTCCACGGTCACACGCGGATCACGCGCGGCGTCGGCGATCAACGGAGCAAGCGGGCCTTTGCACCATCCGACCACCACAGCGTTGAGCTCGGCCACGGTCACCTGGGCGTCATCCGCGAGCTCGTCGAGGGCGGCACGGAGGGTGAAGCCCATGCCGAGGCCACTCACGAGCACCCGGGCGCGCCGCTTGCTCCGCAGCCCCGCACACGCAAGCTTGGCGAGCGCGTCCTCTGACCGGTGAGCCGCACTGCTCATCAGGACTCGGCCGTTGATCGTGATGAGGAAGTCTTTCTCACCCCGGCGACGCAAGTCGAGGGGGCCCTCAGCCGTAGGTACAGAAGCGAGTGTTTCCCAGGGACGTGCCAAGAGCGAACCAACTCCACCTATTTCCATCGATCGACTCCGGAATCCAGCCCTGCGCACCCCGATGCTTTTTTTCGACCCCGTCGACTTCGCGCGCACCGGACTCCTCGCGCGTTGTGTGACCCCGGCAGACCTTCTTCTGCGGTGACGCTCGCCTCTGTCACAAGATCACGAAGGGCGCGAAGCCCGGAGAGGGCGGACTGAATCCGTTGCAAGCCCTATGTCAGCCAGCTTCGAAGCTTGTCGTAGACCGCCTCGCGATGGAGAAGGCCGAGATGGTTCGTCCCGAGCGCGATGCACTGGTGCTCGGAGGGAAACGCGAGCGTGAGATCGGGGCTCGATGGATGTCGGCCGAGCGCGCTCGCCACCGGTACGAGGCCGTCCCCCGGGAGGTTCTGCGCCATCGCGGTCGCGGTGGTACCCGCGACCGCAAAGCAATCGACCTCGTCGGGCAGCGGAAGACCACGGCGGCGATCTCCTGCCGGCGAGAAGCGTGAGCGATCGTTCCAGTCGTCGTCGAGCACGTTGCCGAAGCGAAGGTCCGTCAATCCCGCGCTGCGGATCCGACCAAGCCTGCCCACCGGGGCGCTGTATGCGCTGAGGTCGAGGAGCCGCTCGACGACGCTGCCCCAGCGCTCGAGCGGAGCGCCGTGATGGGGTGAACCGAGGCACACGAGACGCGGGAGCTGCCGTCGCCAACCGCACGTCTCGCCCGAATGAGCGCTTCGGGCAACGAGTCCGCCGCCCATGCTGTGTCCGAGGAGGGTGATCTCGGCGCAGCGCGCAGGCCACGCGTTCACCAGCACCTCGAGCAACGACGACAGCGTGCGCCCGTTCGTCGAGATGTGGAGGCCGCTGTTGTAGCGAACGTAGACCGGCGTGTAGCCGAGGTCTCGAGCGAGCGCCGCGCCGTGATCGTGGCCTGCGCGGGTCCATTGAAGGTCGGTCGAAGACGAGCCGTGCACGAGGACGAGGAGCCGCTCGGTGGCGGAGGGCATTGCGCGGGCGAGGAGCTCCGCGCTCTCGAGCGAAGCGCACGACCACCGGCGCGCAGCTGCATCGTGATCGCGAGGGGATTGCCGGCTGCCTCCACGTAGTCGCCCACGACGCCGTTCAGCGCAGAGACGAGGGCTTCCCTCTCGGATCCCGGCACGCTCTCGCCGAGGACCGGCTCGAGCTGCGCGAGGACGCGATCGATCCCCAGGCCCACCAGGTTCGTCACGCCGCGGATCGGTCCATACACGAGGCGCGTGAGCGCTCGCGCCGGCTGCGCCAACGGCCGGCCGAGGATCGGCGGCCGCTCGCGATCGTGCGATGCATGTCCTCCACTACTCGGGTGACGCCGGTGGTCGCCGCCACCGCAAGCTTCGTTGCGGCGCGCAGATCGTCGGCATGCGTCCGCGTCATCGCTTCCACAGCTCGTCAGCAGCACGAGACCAAGCAGAAAACCCCGCTTCATAGCTCGAGTAGCGTGCTCGCCGCGAGGCTCGCGCGATCCTTTACGCATTGCAGTACGCCAAACGGAAACTGCTCGGCGACGGCGCGTTCGAGTTCCATCCGACGCCGACGTCCATCGCCGGACTCTCCGGCGTCACCGCCCTTGCGCGCCGGGATGGGTCGGACTCGCGATCGCGCTCGCCGCTCTCGCGGGGATGCGCTCCGGCGAAGTCCGCGCGCTCGAAGTTCGCGACGTAGACCTCGAACAACGCCGGCTCCTGATCCGCCGAGCATGCAGCGAGGACGACTCGGTCACGACGATGACGGACCGGGAGCGCGTCGTGCCGCTTCATCCTGAGCTCGAGCCCCGACTGCGGGAAGCGATGAAGAACAAGCTCCCGAAGAGCCCGACCGAGACGGCGCCCCCGCCTCATTCGTCTGGCGAATCGTCCAGCGTTGGTCGCCGTCGTGTGATTCCGCGGCGTTATCGGTCGGGGGGGCGGGATTTGAAACCCGGCTGGCGTAGCGCAAACATGCGAAAACACGTGCGACGGCGTCTCCGAGATCGAGCGTCGGAGTCATCTAGGTACGCGTCATGACGTCGCGCAACATCAGGTGGACCAGCGGCTGGACGGAACAAAAACGCGTGCGGTGACAACGCGCCATCTCGCATTGGCGCACGGTGCCCACGCATTGAATCGAGATCCACTCGTCGGAGCGTTGCTCAGAGAGCTTCGCCAGCCTTGAGGAGAGCATTGCATCCGAGACCGGCGTGCCAGGCCCCGAGGGCCGCTCCGGCCATCAGTAGGCGACACGTCTTGGCTACGCTTGACGGAGCGATGCGAGCGCGTCCCGCAGAACGGGACGACCTGTCCGGACCATCTCGGTCTCGCATTGGGCGCCACCCTTGCAAAGTTCGCATCGGATCGGCGCGTCTGAACGCCCCCACGAGATGATTGCGCTTGCGACCGGCCCCCTTCGTCGAAACAGTCGCTCGACGGCTTTACGCACGTCCTCGGCTCCGTGGACAACAAAACGGGCACCGATGCCTGCATCGACGACGAGCGCACAGACCGTCACGTCACCCACGTTCGCCTCGATAGCGCTGAGCCACGCAAGAGGCTCGACACGTGCCGGCTCGATTGTCGCTCGGTGCTCGAAGAACCTCTTCGGGCGCGACAGTCGCGGCGGCAGCCTCGATGCCGCGAGCCAACCGCACGCGTTCCGCCTCGACGGGAGGTCTCGGCGCCCTCTTGTGCTCGGTCGTCCCTTCGCGGAGAGTCCCAGACCTGTCGAACGGCATAGTGAAAGCGTGTTGCGTTCGCCCGACGCCTTCCGCTAAGCACGGGATCTTCACGGCCTCGGAACTGCCGACCGACCGACGCAAGCGAGTGTTCGTGCGTGCTCTCAAGCAGCAGGGCAGCCCAACGATCCAAACATTCATCGGGCACTGATCCGACACAGATGCCGCCTCGGGCCTTTGACAAACAGGAAGCAAGCCTCGCGCTCCTACTCACGCCTGCGCTTCTTGCTGAGGCGCTTAAGCGAGTATGCGAGGAGCTCGGCGACGTCGTCCAAGCGGTCTTCGCCTCCCATGGCGTACGGCACCCAATACGCGAGGCGCGCGCATGTGATGCGCTCGCAGATGCGATCGACCGCGTCGAAGCCCGAGTCGCGAGCTGGGCGCAGAGCAGAGGCAGCTTCGAATGGCTGTTCATGTTGCGACGAATGCAAGAACGCGTGTTCGAAGGCGACCTTGCCACTTCGCTCGGATACGATTCCACCCTTGCCGACGTTCTGAGCGCGGCGAGCGGGCTGTCGCGCGCTCCTATCGTCGTTCCTCTTCCCGATGGGTCGCTGTACTACGACGTCGACCGGAAAGCCGCGAACCACCTTGCGCGGTTCTGCCAGGGGGTTCGCTATGCCTCCGACCTTCACGTCGCGTATCGATGGGCTGCGAAGGGGGCGACGATTGTTCGCTGTCGCGACGGCTTGGTGCGCGCGGAGCCTTCCAAGTCGATCCGCACGGCGGCTCGCCTCTACGATGAACGTGTCGACGCCGCCGGAGGCCGCCTCCGCGGCGCAACGGTCACGTTCGACCTCGACAGGAGTACCGCATCAACGACCATCCTAGGCCTCTCACGGATTCAACCGACGTGGCTTCCCGTGGATCTCCCGTCGGGAAGATGCGAGGTCCATGTACGCTTCGTCGGTCGAGCCGTTTCGATAGATGACCTTAGAAGGTTCGCTCCCGACCTTCCCGCCGTCGGTTGGCCGGCGGAGGTCGAGTTGCTCCTCCTCGCCTCGCGCATTGCATCGATATACCTGGTTCGCCATCGCGCCGGCATAGCCACGCTGGTTCAACGCGGGTACCTGGTCGCGACAACTGAATTCTTCGAGCGCATCGCAGACGACGTGCTCGCCGACGGCCAGGGCTTTCTCGCGGAGTTTCCGGCTGCGCAGGGCGTTCGCAACGGTGTCGACCTGCTCGCGCGCCTCAGCGAACTGCGGGCTTCCACGTGGCCACTACTTGCGGGCCCGATTCTGCGCGAGGCCGGCTCGCAAATCTGCTTCGATGTTGCGGCGCTCTGGGCACGACTACGCGTACGTCTACAGTACCCGCCAGCAACGGGAGCGCTCGCAAATATGCGTGCCGAACACTTCGAGCTTAGGGTGCAGGACGCGGTCAGCGCGAGCAAATGGCGACCAAGCGAGGCTCTGGCATCTCTTCGCGGTCGCAAGCTGAAACGGAACAGGCTGACGATTACGGATATCGATGCGATTGGCGAACTAGACGGAACGCTCCTGTTCGTGTCCTGCAAGAGCATCGTGCTCACCGGCGAGCACGATCGCGGAACCCACAACGACATTCGGAATGCGGCCGGTGCGGTTTCCGGCTACGTCGCTGATTGGCGAACGAAGGTTGCAGCCCTGCGTGCAGCGCCCGGCGACAACTTCGACTTTGCAGCACACACACGCGTAATCGGCGTCGTGTGCACGCCCCATGTTGTGTATGTGGAGAGTGGCGATGCCACCGCAGAAGTCGACAACGGACTACGCGCATGTTCGTCATTCGCTGAGTTCATCGCTTGGCTGAACCAGTGACGGGATGTTGTGCACACGCCTGCTTGCCTGCGGAGCGATGGCGACTTCCTGGAGACGCATGCGCGGCACGGGTTCCTCGCGAGGTATGTCGAACCAATGCGCTGCCGACCGATAACGATCTTGCGCGCGTGCCTGCTGGGAGCACCTCGCCCGTGTGGCGAGGTCCGCCTCGCAGCGCTCGCATGTCCCGTGAGATTCGAGCAGAGGATCGCGAGCGCTCCGCGAGCACGCGACTTCGAGCCGGGGCACGTCGTCGACACTGACGAGACGAGGGGAAGAGGGCGATGGCATGCAGAGCGCATAGGGCGCCGCCGGCGATTGTCGCGCGCTAGTTGCGGGGCGCAGTTCGCACTGAGCGACGACGCGCAATTCGGACGGTGAAAACGGCCGGTGCGTCCTGTCACTTTTGGGGCGGCACCTCGTCGGCCGCGGGCGCCTGCTGAGTCGTCGATGCGTTCGTCGACTTCGCGGCCGCGGCATCGTACGCGTCGGCGGCCTCCGCTTGCTTCAGGAGCGACTGAGCACGCTTGTGAAGCCAGACAGCAAGGGTCGTGCGCCCTCCGAGACCTGCGTGGATGTTCTCCTTCGCACGGACGACGTTCGATCGCGTCCACAACCGCATGCGCGTCAACGTCGTATCGCTTCCGACCTCCAACGCTTCGAGCAGCGCCGCGAGCAGAGCAAGAATGTTCTCGTGTCTATGGTGGATGCCCATGAGCGGCATGAAGTCATGAAACCCCAGCTCGAACGACGGCTCGTTCACGTCGCGATACAGAAGCATCTGCCATTCGCGGCACACGGGCCGCTCAAGGGCAGCCTCATTGGCTCGCAGTAGGGCGATCTCGTCGCGCAGTCGAACGAGGCCCTTATGCAACGGCGTCGACACTAAGGCATGTACCTCCGAGTCCCATCGCAGGAACTCGCCACTGCGGATCGCGTCCTCCAGCGCGTGGGTTCGAAGCCGCGTTGCGACCTTGCCGGTCGTCACGAAGAAGCCTAGTTGCCTCTGCGCCAACGGTCCGATTTGCACTTTCAGCTTCGTGGCTTCATCGAACATCAACCCCGGCTCTTCTGAAGGCAGCATCGCAATGAACTTGGCCGACGGCTCGGCGAGCATCTCCGCGAACGGCTGAACTCCGCTGCTACGCATGACCATGGCGTCCGCGTTCGAGACGATCTCGGCGCAGAGATTCGAGACGATCGCTGCGCGGCGTACGCTCCCCGCTCGCGCCTGTACGCGCATGACGTCGATAATCTCCGAGAAGCTGTTGAACGTGTGGACCCAGTTTCCTGTCGGAAATCCGCTCCCCTTACCCATCGCGGCAAGCATCTCGTCCTTCCGCTTCACCTCGTCGATGAACGAGAAGATTGCCTCTGCGTCGTTGACGAAACGACTCGGCTGCTTCGCGATCTTATTCGCGGCGTCCGGGGAGACCTCCCGTTGCATGTTGGCACCCTTGAGCAGCATCCTTTCGAGATCCGCTCGGTCGTCGTGCACGTTCCAGACATCACCGCGGACGAACGTCACGATCTGCGGCTTGCCGTGCTTGCGGAAGCACTCGTATGCGTGCCGATACTCCTGGCGAGTGATGCTGATCTTCTCGGTCTCGTTGAACCAACCCCCGACGCGAGAGCCGATGAGCAGCACGAAATAGTCGGCATCCTCGATCGTTTTCAGGCACGCGTTGTAGGAGTCGGTGTCGAGTGGTTTCGCGAAGTCGTTGAAGTCCGAGAGCTGCGCGTCGTAGCCAAGCTCGGTCAACCAGAACCGGAGCGCCGAGCGGAGGTCGCGGAAGTCGAACACTGTCGAAGACACGAATACGCGCGGTCGGCCTGTCGATCCCATGGTCGGAGCATAGGGATCAAACCGACCGAGGAGTAGAGCTGCGCGAGCACTGGCCAGGTCGCCCTACCACCGCCGCGCGGTCGCTCCACTTCACGTCCTGCAGCGTGAAGCCGGACACGAGCACATCTCGACGACGCTCGGCTACGCGAAGGAAGTCCAGGATCGTCGCGGACGCTACGGCGAGCCCTTCCCGGCGTTGCCCTCGGAAATCGTCGGCCCACCACCGCCGCCGCCCGGTTCGCCGGTCCACCTTACGGTCCACACGACGGCTCAACTCGCGAAAACTGGGTCGGGGAGGCGGGAATCGGTGGTGCCTCTCATAACCGGCGGCGTTTCACGCGCGACCCGTAGTGTTCCGAGAGGTTGCATCCGGAACCCGTCACACGGCGCAACGCGAGGTGACGTCGGGTGACGAGGAGCTGGGCAACTGGTGGGCAACGCCGCGTGCAGTATGCATACTTCTTCTTTCGCGGGGCCTGTGCACACCGATTACCGATAGTTGACCTTCTTCAGCTTCTGGCCTCCGAAGTGATCGGTATCGTTGGCGAGTTTCAGCGCTGACTCGAATGCACCGCGAGCTTCGGCTGCATCGCTTCCGAAGTTCTCGTCGAGGCGGGACTTGTACTCGCGAACCATTTCCTTGATCTCGGCGGCGGTCATTTCGCGCGCGAGTGCCGGTCTTCGTCCGAGGAGACGGAACGTTACATACAGAAGGCCAGGTCCCGTGCTCCCGGTCCGGCCGACGCCCGCGAAGCTGTTGTTCGAGATGCAGAGGCCATCTGCCTCTCTCAACGCATCGAGCAAGAGGATCCCGTGCCTCTCGTACCGCAGCGATGCAGGGATCGAGGTCCGCGCGAAAATGATCCCGTACTCGTGGTCACGTTCATCGCGACCAGCAACGAATCGCTGATACACGTTGAGGCCGCCGCCGTGCGGTCCCCACGACGACCTCCCGAAGTACGCCTCGATGTGTTTGAGTTCGTATTTGAACCCGTGCGCCTTGTAGAAGATGTGCGGGATCTGGTGGATGGCGCCGATTGCGTCGGCAACCAGCCTCCGGAACTCTGCGGCGCCATACTCCGGCGCATTATCGATGAAGTCGACGAGTGCTTCGGGCGTCATCTTCGCCGTGAGCGGGACGATAGGAAGCACAGAGCGAGGGTTCCTGGGCAATGTCCGCGATGCCATTCTTACGGAGGGTACTTCCCATGCAGGTGGCCCGTCGAGCGGGCCTGCGAGTCTGACCGTCGCGCCATCTCACCGTCGAGCGCGCTACGTGCGAGGCCCGAGCCCACTTGGCTCACGTGTCCTCGGTACCCGCGCTCTCTACCTCGTAGCCGAGCAATCCGGCCTCGTACTTCTCCGCGTCTGTCATGGGGAAGCCAAGCGGCTGGAACTTGATGCGAAGATGCCGACGGCTCCGTCGAACCGGCCGCGCAGGACCAGCAAGGCAACACCACGAAGCACTCCAACGACGGCCTCGCGCATCCCCTCCGGCCAACGCCGACATCAACGTTCACCGTTGTTACCTGACGAGGCATCGAGAGCCGGAGCCTACGACCGACTCCGGCATGGCGGACACCATGAATGTGTCCGCCGCGCGGTGCTCGGTGGTTGCTTTCGTGACGTCATGACGCGCACCGACCACGATGCGTGCCCGCTCCTCTACCCCAGTGCCTCGTGTCGAGGCCCGCGCACGAAGTCCGCCGGAACCTCGCGGCCGCCGTGCCGGCCAATCGGCGGAACAACATCCGCCAGAAGAACAGAAGCCGACGCTCGGCATCGCGAGCACCGGCTTGAAGGAGAAGGAACTTCGAGGAGCTTGGAGATGACGTTGAACAACTTCAATCTGCTGCCGTCCCGACCAGAGGCACGGCTGCAGGTACAGGCACTCCAGAAGAAGTTCTTCGAGCGAGCGAACGAAGATCCTAGCCGGGTCTTCGACGGTATCTACAACCTGGTCTACCAGCCCGCCGTCCTCGTAGAGGCGGCGGCCCGAGTGTTGTCGAACAAGGGAGCGAACACACCCGGCTTGGACGGGATCACGAAGGCCATGATCGATGAGAAAGGGAGGGAGCGGTTCATCCTCCGGCTCCACAAGGAGCTCCGGGGGAAGAACTACAACCCGTCCCCTCTCCGCCCGACGACGCTCAAGCCGTCGAACGGCAAGCCGAGGCCGCTCAAGACTCCGACCATTGCCGACCGCGTTGTTCAAACCGCCGTCGTGATTGTCCTCGAAGGTATCTTCGAGGCGGAGTTCCTCCCCGTAAGCCACGCCTATAGGACGCGGTTGTTCCACGACATTCCGTGGGGCTGCCACACCGCCCTGTACGGCACCAAGCTGGGGATCGAGGAGAACCCCGACCTCACGCATGTCCTCGAGGGCGATATCGTCGGTTGTTTTGACAACATCGATCACGGTCTTCTTCTCCGGCGGCTCCGCCGGCGCGTGAAGGACAAGAACGTGCTCGGTCTCATCGGACGGTTCTTGCGGGCGGGCACCGCCATCAACGGTCGCATCGAGCGCACGGACAAGGGTACGGCCCAGGGCGGGTGCGTCTCGCCCTTTCTCTGTAATGTGGCTCTGACCGCCTTGGACGAGGGGGTATCGCTGGGAAGCGCGCGGAAGAATCCGCCTCCGTCCCCGATGCTCACGTCTGCACCGTTCCACTACGAGCGGTACGCCGACGACTTCATCGTCCTCGTCCTGGGCGAGAAGAACGCCAAGGACACGAAGGACTTCATCGGCGAGTTCCTCTCGACGGAGCTGAAGATGGAGCTCTCCGCGTCCAAGACGCACATCACGGAGCTTCACGACGGGTTCACCTTCCTCGGCCATCGGGTCTGGAAGAACGAGACGCCGGCAGGAACGACCTGTCGGCTCTCGCCCTCCAGGAAGAAGCTCGAAGGCCTATTCGAGGACTTGCTCGCGATCGTGAGAAACGAGAAGCACTCGACGGACCGCCAGAGGCGGGCAGAAGACCGCGTTCGAGGGTTCGCGGACTACTACTTCCTCGTCCAAGGGCCCGAGAAAGAGGTGCTTGAGCAGGAGATCAGCAGCATGCTCGAGGCCCTCGGTCTGAGCCCAGGTGGAACAAGGACAGCTCGCTACACGATGACGCAGAGGTTCGCCTCGTAGAGAGAGGCGGATTCTTCCGCGCGCCGCCGGGGACTGGTGCTGCCCGCACGGAGGCAGCACCAGTCGCTGGGTTCCGGTTTGAACCGGATGGCGAAAGACACTCAACGCACGATCAAGGAAAACAAATCGCTTCGACTCACGTCCCCAGCAACTTCGCCCATATCGAAGGGCAATGGCGATCGAGCAGTCGAACAAGGCGCTTGCCGGGGACCCACTTCGTCGCACGGAGAAGCACCTGACCGCGAAGCTCGTGTTCGACCTTGCTCAACGCGTCGCCCACGAAATCCCCCGAAAAGATCACCCAGCAGCGATCCACGACGACTCTTGTAGCCGCCGGCGGAACAACGACTGGGTCCAAGAGTCCCTGCCGGATCTGATTCACGACCGTCAGAGTCGAACTGTTTCCCGATGCAGCTCCTCTCAGGTCACCCGCCTTCGCCAGGACCGACAGCCACTGTTGTTCCCCCAGTTCATCCGGCTTCCAGCAGTAGATGTCCTTCCCGCGTTCCTGAGGTCCGTTGTTGTACGTCACGTCCAAGAAGCCGAGAGCCTCCAGCAACGGCATGACGACGCGCACGCAGAGTTCCTCCTCCGTGAACGACTTGAGTAGCTCCAGCTTCCGCGCCGGGTCGAGCCGGAGCGCCACCGGAATCTGCTTGTCGTCCGGTGCACCGCTGGCCAGCATGCGGACGAAGACAGCTCCAATCTCCCCTTCCAGCCGCTTCTTGTGCAGCGCCCCCGCGACCGTCAGCGACCATTTCGTCGCATCGTCGGCAGCGCGCTCGAGGAGGCCGGCGTCGATGGCCGCTTCGACGGCGACGACGATCCTGTCCTCACGCAAGTGCGGAAGGTCGAGCGCAGCCCCATTGAGCGTCGTGGAATGGTCGTTCGTAGCGAGCACGATCTGGTCGTTGACTCGTTCGTCGCCGAGGAACCAGGGCCGCGGCGCCGGATACACGAGCCCGACGCAAACGCGGGCAACCCGACGTCCCTCGCTGGTGAGCTTGTAGCACTGCTCGCCGTCTTTCGGAGGGTTCATCCGGGGCTTCCGGAGCTTCGGAAGCGCAATGCCCGCAGCGAAGTCCGGGAGAGGCAGGTACTCGGGCTCATAACTGCCGCAGTCAGTCACCCAACCGCGTTGGATGAGCGGAGTCAGAACGGCATCTAGCTCCGACTGACTCGGGACAACATCGAGATATTCACTGAGTGCGCGAAGGAGATGCTCGCGCCCCATCGTCTCCGGCTCGGAGTGCATGACTGCGTCCAGCGCAATCAGGACGCGTGCTGGTGCACCGGTGGGCGGCTCACTTCCGTCGGCGAGCCTGACGTCAAGGATCGAACGATGCGGGTGGAGAATACCGGTCATGCGGCGGCTTCTCCGAAAAGGACAGCCGGCGTGCCGCGCAGCTCACGCTGAAAGCAGGATGGCGAAAATCCCGCGCG
>JAEXCN010000039.1 GCA_023402175.1 Pseudomonadota bacterium
CACACGAGCTCTCTTACCACGCGGCGCCTGCAAAACCGTGTTATCTAGGGGCCACCCTCGGTCCGACCGAGGACCCGAGTCGATATGGAGATCCTGTTCGTCACGACCGAGCTCGCCCCCTACGTCAAGGTCGGAGGCCTCGCCGACGTCAGCGCGGCCTTGCCGAAGACGCTGAAGTCGCTCGGCCACCGCGTGACCGTCGTGATGCCGCGTTACGCGGCGTTCGAAGAATCCGGGCTGCTGATGGCGCGCCGCCTGACGCCGCTCCGGCTCACGCTCGGCGAGCAGACGCACGAGGTCACCGTCTACGACGGGCGCCTCTCGTCGCAGGTCGAGCTCGCGCTGCTCGACGCGCCCGGGCTCTTCGATCGCCCCGGCGTCTACGGCGAAAAGGGCGAAGACTATGCGGACAACGCGCTTCGGTTCGCGGTCCTCTCGCGGGCCGCTGCGGAGCTCGCGCGCCAGCGCGCCGGTGACGGCGCTCCGTTCGACGTCGTCCACGCGAATGACTGGCCGACGGCGCTCGTCCCGAAGTACCTGAAAGACCTCGGCGTGAAGACGCCGTCCGTCCTCACGATCCACAACATCGCGCATCAGGGCGTGTTCCCGAAAGAGGCGCTCCCGACGCTCGGCCTCTCGTGGGAGGACTTCACGGTCGGCGGGATCGAGTTCTACGGATCGGTCAACCTGCTGAAGCAGGGGATCATCTCGGCCGACATCGTGACGACGGTCAGCCCGACGTACGCACGCGAGATCCAGACCGTCGAGGAGGGGAATCGCCTCGACGGTGTGCTTCGCGCAAAGGGGGCCCCGGTACCCGCGGGAGCAAAGCAGTTCGGTCGCGTGCTCGGGATCGTCAACGGCGTCGACTACGGCGTCTGGAATCCCGCAACGGATTCGCACATCGCTGCCCGCTTCGATGCGGAGGACGCGTCGAACAAGGCGCGCTGCAAGGGCGCGCTCCGTAAGGAGCTCGGCTTCCCGCTCGAGCCCGATGTTCCGATCGTCGCCTCGGTCGGCCGCATCGTCCCGCAGAAAGGCAGTGACCTCGTCGCCGATCTCGTCCCGCGCATCGTCCGCGGGAGCGACGTGCAGATCGTCATCGCCGGCACCGGCGACGAGAGCATCATGGCGAAGCTGAACGCGGCGGCGCAGAAGTCACACGGCAATGCCGTGTACGTCGGCAATGCCAGCGAGCCGCTCGTTCATCGCATCTTCGCGGCCGCGGACATCGTCCTCGTGCCGAGCCGGTTCGAGCCGTGCGGGCTCGTGCAGCTCTACGCGCAGCGCTACGGCGCTCTGCCGGTCGCGCGCGCGACGGGCGGGCTCGTCGACACAATCGTCGACTGCGACGCGAAGCTCGAGACCGGTACCGGGTTCCTCTTCGACGAGCCCACGACCGATGCGTTCTATGCTGCCGTCCAGCGGGCGATCGCCGCGTACACGAGCCCGCGCTGGGGAGCTCTGCGCCGGCGCGTGATGCGCCTGGATCGCGGGTGGGAGCGCGCGGCACGCCAATACGAGCAGGCGTACAAGTCGCTGAAGTAGAACGTCGAAGATCTGACGGGCTCCGCGGCCGCGGCTCAGCGCGCCACGAGTCGGAGCGCGTTGGCGAGCCAGGACGCGCGGAGGGCGGCACGAGCCAGCACGATGAGCTGGTGACCGAAGAAGAGGAGCCACAAGGCGCCGCCGCCGCGCCCTCCGACCGCGTCGCCCGCGAGCGCTCCGACGTAGACGAAAGCGATGGAGAGGAGTGCGCGCCAGCCCCACGCGAGCGATGCACGGCCGAGCGCCCGGCGAGCAGTTGTCACGGCGGAGACGAGCCCGTCGCGCATCGCACGTCGCATCGTGATCGGACGATCGCCGCTCATCGCCATGTCACGGGCGATGGTGACGCGCGCCAGATCGGCGATCACCCCGACCATCAGCGCGACGAGGACGAACAACACGAGGACGACGGCGTGCACCGTGAACGAGCGCGCATCACCGAGGCGTTCGTCGAGCGCATTGTCGAGCGCCGACGAGACGGCCAGTCCGATACCGAGGACGAACGCCTCGATCGCGCCGAAGACCACGCCGATCCCCAGGAGCGGGAAGAACGACGCGCCGCCGGCACGCAGCGCAAACGATGCCGGAGGAGCGTGTCCTCGCGTGCCCGTGCCGGTCGCAAGGAAGGCGACGAGCGCCCCGGTGACGATCTGGCCGAGCAGACCGAAGACGACGAGCATGAAAAACGTCGTCCGCGCGACGATGGCGAGCGCGGGTCCGCTGTCCGTGAGCCACGTCAGGAGATCCGCCCCACCCGGGCGGAAGAGGACGGAATCGCCGTCCGGATGCGCGCCCCAGACGCTCTTCGCCCAGGCGTGGACCGGCGCTGCGACGAGGAGCGCGCAGGCGAGCTCCCAGATCCACACGAGCAGGATCGCGCGCGGACGACGGCGCGCGCGGATCTCGCTCGGCTCGAGCAGACGCGGCATCTCCGTCCCGACGCCGACCTCGCGTGCGAGCTCCGGATCGAGGACCGCGGCGGGGGCAGGCTCGATGGGCGCCGTCGCGGTCGAAGTCTCGTCGCCGTTCGGCGCGCTCGTCGTGCTCTCGGTCTCGTCCGTCATGGCGCGAGCCCTCCGAGGAGCGTCTGTGCCCAGAACATCGCGCGCTCGAGGGTGCGCGGCGCACCTGCGCTCGGGTGCCCTGGCGCGACGGCGAAGTTGTTCGTGGGCCGGTCGTCGATGAGGATCCATTCGTCGGGATCGACGATTGCCGAGCGGAGCGGCGACGAGCCTGAATAAGGGATGCGGTAGGACTCCTGCTCGCCGTCCCATTTCACGCGCGTACGCGTTCCGTCCGCTGCGACGAGCTCGATCTCGACCGGGAAGCGAAGCGTGCCGCGACGCACGACGAGCACCCAGCCGTCGTAGCGATTCGGCGTCTTCGTCTGGTCCGGGCTGATGGTCTCTCGCTTGCCATCGCGGTCGAACATCCCCGCCGCCGCGCGTGACTGGTGGGAGCTGATCTGCGTGATCGTGTAATCGACCCAGCCCTTGTCGAAGAGGCCCGTGCGAAGGCTCTCGGCTGCACGGGGGCCGATCTCGGCCTCGATCGTCGCGATGAGATCGTTCGGCGTCGGATGCTTGAAGCGGAAGCGCCGCGCGTAGACGCCGAGCGCACGATCCAGCTTCGCCTTGCCGTACGCGCGAGCGATCGTCTCGAGCAACACCGACGTCCGGCTGTAGACCAGCGCTCCGTACGCGCCTCCGGTCGCGAACGCCCCCGCGCCCTGAGCGATCTTCTCGTCGTGGCCGAACTGCCGCGACCGGACGGCCTGCGCGTCGATGTCACCGATCCTCAGGCCGGCGAAGTCGATCGCAGAGCCTTTGCCCTTCCACGCCGCCAGAGCCTCGCTCTCGGCGTATTGGTTGAGACCCTCGTCGAGGAAGGGCCACGCGTCCTCGTTCGAGGCGAGGAGCCCATAAAAGTACTGATGCCCGAACTCGTGGATCGTGACCGCTTCGGTGAGGTAGACGCCGCGAGGAAGCCATGACGGCTCGCCCGTCGTGATGAGCGTCGGGTACTCCATTCCGCCCGCTTCGGGCGCTGCCGCCGGCGGATGCACGAGCGTGAGGACGCGGTAGGGGTACTTCCCGTAGCGCGCGCCGTAGTGCGGGAGCGCGAAGCGCATCGTGTCGAGCTCGCGCTCCGCGAGGTCGTCGTATCCCGGCGGCGTGAGCGCAGTGACCTCGACCCCGTCGATCGTCTCCTTCCGGACGACGTACTTGTCCCAGGCCGTCCAGGCGAAGTCGTGGACGTTCTCCTGGACGTGGCGCTCGACGTGGCGACCGCCTTCGGCCTTCGTCTCGACCACGGGACCGGTCGCGCCGACGATGAAGCCGTGGGGCACGTCGATCGTGACGTCGTACGTGCCGTAGTCGGCGTAGAACTCGCCGAGGTGGTGGAACGGGAAGTGCGCGAACGTGCCGTCGGGCTCGACCTTCGCGATCTTCGGGAACCACTGCCCGACCATGTGGAACGAACCCTCGTACCCGGTTCGCTCGACGATGGCCGGCAGCTTGGCGTCCCACTCGACCTCGAGCGTGATGCGCGCGCCCGGCGGAACTTCTTGCGGGAGCGGCACGCGTGCGTCGGTCTCGTCCTCGTCGTTCGGCCTCTTCAGCTCGATCTTCTCGAGCAGGTTCACCCGCGACGCTCCGTCGACGAGCACGAGCTTCCTGACGTCGATCGATCCCCAGTCCTGCGGCACCGCGCTCCCGCGAAAGCCTCCGATCGGCGCGCGCATGAAGACCGATGACTGGTTCTTGAACGCGTTCAGGTAGAGGTGCATCCAGAGCTCGGAGATGGACTTCGAGCTCGGGTTGCGCCACGTGATCGTGCCTTCGCCGTGGACGGTGTGCGCGTTCGGGTCGAGCCGGGCGCGAAGCGTGTAGCTCGCGACCTCTTCCGCGTGCTCGGCCATTGCGACGTCGGACGCGACGTCCTCCGTACGCGGAGCATCGGCCAGGGCGCTCGGTCCGTCCGCGGCGAGCAGAGCTGCCCCGAGAAGGACGACGGACGATGCCCGAAGCGGTATCCGCACGACGCGCACGTTAGCAGACTCGCGCGGAGGGGAACGCCGGCACGTTGCCCCAAGTGGTGATGCGCCTGCGCTCGATGGAGTGGGGGAAGAGCTTCGGCACCTACCGTCATCCGGTGCGCCTCCGGGCAACTTGACAGGGTGAACATCTCTCGCGCGAAGGCGCAGTCGCAGCGATGAAGCCCTTTCGAGAAGAAGATTAACAGGGAGACATGAAGACAGGGAGCCGAGAGGGAGGGGCCTTGCTTCGGTTCCGACCTGGCCCCTCGTCGCCTCTCGCAAAACGCTTTCGCATTTTGCTCGCAAGTTTGAGCCTCCCTGCCATCCGGCGAGCTTGTTCCTCACAGGCACTGGCGTCCTTGCCGGCTGCGGGACTCGGACGGAGAGCGGCCCACGTCACGTGGCAGCGTTCATCGTCACAAGCGCGCATGCGAGCTGGACAGCGGTGGACGTCATCGGCAAGTCGCGCCAGTCCTCCTCCTCCCGAAGGTCTCGGGACAAAGCTTGGAGAGCGCACCGTTTGCGGAACGACGATGGAGCTCGGAACTGAGATCTTCCATTCCGAACGAAACGTGAAGTGCTCGCGAAGCGAGCGCTTCGCGTTTCGTGAGGGCACGACGAGGGTCCAGGTGAAGAAAGAGACGAAGCCCCTCCCTCTGATCTCCCTGTCGCCCTGTCACCCTGTGAATCTCTCCTCGAGTCATCGCGGCGAGCGGTCGATAGAGACCCGAAAACAGCTATCGCCTGCCCACGTGGCACCGGATGATAGAGCAGCGAGGCACCATTTCTTGGCGACTCGGCGCCTTCGCGGTTCATCTCTCTTCGAGCGCGCGCGAGTAGCACGACAAGAGCGTGTCACTTGCGCGCGGCAACGGGCAGCTCGTCGAGGGGCGCGCGACATCCTCGATCCGGAGCCGGGCGTTTCAGAATCCGAAGGATGTCTGGCCGTTTTTCGTGGGGCGGCGGAACGTCGACGCGGCCACGTAGTGGCTCATCTCGTCGGCGTTCATCCCGCATCGCTTCGCGGTCCGCTCGAAGAGCATGCGGATCGTATCGGCGTAGACGCCTTCGCCGCGACCGCGTGATCCGAAGCTCGAGTCGTACAGCTTGCCGTTGTGCGCCTCGCGCAAGCGGCGCAGCACCTTCTCGGCTCGGAGCGGCAGCTTCTCGCGGAGCGCCTTCTCGAAGACGTGCTTCACGGCTCCGGGCAGCCGCAAGAGGACGTAGAACGCGTGGCGCGCGCCGGCGTCGCGTGCGCGCTCGAGGACGTCACCGAGGTGATCGTCGTTCAAGCCCGGGACGATCGGCGAGACGCTGACGCCGACCGGGATGCCCGCCTTCGCGAGCGTCTCGATGATCTTCATGCGCCGCTCTGGTGTCGTGACCATCGGCTCCATGGCCTTTGCCGCCTCCGGGTCCCAGAACGGCACGCTGACGCTCACGCGGACGCTCGCGACGCGAGCGAGCTCCTGGAGCACGTCGATGTCGCGCTCGATGACGGGCGACTTCGTGATGATGCCGACCGGGTTCCGGTACTCGGCGCACACTTCGAGGCAGGCGCGCGTGAGGCGCATCTTCGACTCGAGTGGCTGGTAGCAGTCGGTGATGCCGCTGAAGACGATGAGCTCGCCCTTCCACGACTTCTTCTCGAAGCTCTCGCGGAGGAGCTCCGCGGCGCGCGGCTTGATGACGATCTTCCGCTCGAAGTCCGTCCCTGCGCCGAGCGAGAGGTATTCGTGCGAAGGGCGCGCGTAGCAGTACGCGCACGCGTGACAGCAGCCTCTGTACGGGTTCACGCTCCACCGAAAGCCGACGTCCGGCGAGTCGTTGGTCGCGAGGATGCTCTTCGAGTGATCTTCGATCACCTCGAATTCGGCGCCCGGCGCCTCGCCGTCCTCGTACTCGACCGACGTGGACTCGAACCTGTTCTGCGGATTCGACACGGGGAGGAAGCG
This sequence comes from Pseudomonadota bacterium, assembly GCA_023402175.1. Lineage (GTDB taxonomy): Bacteria > Myxococcota_A > Polyangia > Polyangiales > Polyangiaceae > Labilithrix. Next base: position 6,544 of record JAEXCN010000039.1, read on the forward strand.
AGGCACCCCGGGAGGGTACCAGACAAATGTTCAGTATCAAGCACGAGCGCTCCCGGATGTCCAGCTAGCGCTCGAGCTCACGACGGAAGGCGACCACGGTGCCCGCAAGAAGATGCTCGGCGCACGCCGTCGCAACGCTCACGAAGGTCGGTCGAAGCTTCGAGCGGCGCTCGTTTCGGGCTCGGTCACGGGCTCGGGCTCGGGCTCGGGGATCGATCACTTGCCGGGGACGTGCTCGACCAGCGTCGTCGTCCGGAGGCGCTTTCCGTTGCGTTCGACGTAGAAGAAGACCGGCGCGCCCGGGAGCTTCTTCGCGAAGTAGAACGTCCAGACCTCGCCCTCGTCGCCTTCGACCTCGTAGACGACGCACTCGAACTTGCCGGCAGGGGTCTTCAGCTTCTCTTCGTGCGTCGTGACCTTGTCCTTCGGGAACTCCGACTGTTGCTGAAGCGCGAGCCACCCCATCCGCTTCGAGCTGTCGCTGCCCGCGAAGATCTCCGCGCCGCCCTCGTCCACCTTGCGAAAGGTGATCGAGTACTCGCGCGTCGGCTTGTTGGGCATCTCGACCTTGTACCGATAGGTCCGCCCGTTCTTCGTCGCGTCCCGGATCTGCTCCGCGGTGAACGGGGCAGGGTAGACCGGTCCTTTCGGCTTCTCGTCGCTGCCGGCCGACGACGGAGGCTTGCCGCTCGTATCGTCGCGATCGTTCTTCTCGAGCTCGGCGAACGCCTTCGAGTTGTCCTCGTCGTCGATCGACCGCGCCTTCTGCTTCGGGCCGCACGCGACCGCAGCGAGCGCGAGGCAAACGACGCCGATGCACAGCGGCCATGCCGGCCTCGTGCTCGCGAGTCGAGCACGGACCGGCAGCTGCTCGGCGCCGCCCCCTCGAGCGGTCATACCGCTCCGGCCGGCGCCTTCTTCTTCGCTTCGTCGTCTGCCGGGGCCGGCGGAGCCGACTCGTACCGGAACGCGAGCTTCTTGCCCGGCTTCTTCTCGCCGGTCTTTTCGTCCTCGACCTCGGCGTCTTCGGCGTCGATCGTGACCTTGCCGCCCTTCTCGAGCTTGCCGAAGAGGAGCTCCTCGCCGAGAGGCTGCTTCACGTCCTCCTGGATGACGCGCGCGAGCGGGCGTGCGCCGAAGTCCGGGTCGTAGCCCTTCTCCGCGAGGTGCGTGCGCGCTGCCGGCGTGAGCTCGAGCGAGACCTTCCGCTCGGCGAGCTGCGCCGAGAGCTCCTTCATGAACTTGTCGACGATGCTGCCCATCGTCTCCGGTGAGAGCGGATCGAACTGGATGCGCGCGTCGAGGCGGTTACGGAACTCGGGGCTGAAGAGCAGCTTGTACTCGCGCTCCGCGTCGCCGACGGCGCGGCGTTCGCCGAAGCCGACTGCGCGTCGGCCGAGATCGCGCGCGCCGACGTTGCTCGTCATCAGGAGGATGACGTGCCGGAAGTCGGTCGACTTGCCGTTGTTGTCGGTCAGCTTGCCGTGGTCCATGATCTGGAGGAGCACGTTGAAGACGTCGGGATGCGCCTTCTCGATCTCGTCGAGCAGGAGCACGGCGTGCGGCGTCTTCGCGATCGCGTCGGTGAGGAGGCCTCCCTGGTCGAAGCCGACGTAGCCGGGCGGCGCGCCGATGAGGCGCGAGACCGTGTGGCGCTCCATGTACTCGCTCATGTCGAAGCGCACGAAGCTGATGCCCATGATCTTCGCGAGCTGTTTCGCGACCTCCGTCTTGCCGACGCCGGTGGGGCCGGTGAGGAGGAAGTTGCCGATCGGCTTTTCCGGCGAACGGAGACCCGCTCGGGCGAGCTTGATCGCGGCCGCGAGCTGCACGATCGCGCGCTCCTGGCCGTAGACGACGTTCCGGAGGTCGCTGTCGAGGTTCTTCAGCTTCTCCTTGTCGTTCGAGCTGACCTCGCGCGGCGGGATCTGCGCCATGCGCGCGAGCACCGTCTCGACCTCGGTCACGCCGACGACGATCTTCGGCTTGTCCTTCTCCTTGTTGCCGTCGGAGGACGCGCTCGACTTGTGGAGCGCGGGCGGCGCTTCGCCCGTCCGCGTGGTGCGCGGACCGTCGACCGATCCGCCCGACCCGTTGAGACCGGACGCGCCGTTGCCGTCCGACTTCTCGAGCGTGCGCTCGCTCGGCGGTCCGGGAAGGAGCTGGAGCGGCGCCGCGGCCGATTTGTCGTCGCTGTAGAGCTTCAGCTTCGCAGCGGCGCCGGCCTCGTCGAGGAGGTCGATCGCCTTGTCCGGGAGGCGCCGGTCGTGGAGGTAGCGCGCGGAGAGCGTCGCCGCCGCGTCGAGCGCGTCGTCCGTGTAGCGGACGCCGTGGAAGTCTTCGTACTTGCCGCGAAGACCGAGCAGGATCTTCTTCGTGTCCTCGATCGACGGCTCGTTGACCTCGACCCGCTGGAAGCGACGCGCGAGTGCGCGGTCCTTCTCGAAGTGCTGGCGGAACTCTTCGAAGGTCGTCGACCCGATGCAGCGCATCCGTCCGGACGCGAGCGCGGGCTTGAGCAGGTTCGAGGCATCCATGCTCCCGCCGCTCGTCGCGCCGGCGCCGACGATCGTGTGGATCTCGTCGATGAACAGGACCGCGCCGTCGACCTTCTGCAGCGCCTTCACGACGCCCTTGAGGCGCTCCTCGAACTCGCCGCGGTAGCGCGTGCCGGCGATGAGCGCGCCCATGTCGAGCGAGTACACGGTCGCCTTCTTGAGCGCGTCGGGGACCGTGCCCTGGACGATCTTGAGCGCGAGGCCCTCGACGATCGCGGTCTTGCCGACGCCCGAGTCGCCCACGAGCAGCGGATTGTTCTTCTTCCGCCGCGCGAGGATCTGGATCATCCGATTGATCTCGTTCGAGCGGCCGACGAGCGGATCGATGCGCTTTTCGCGCGCCTCGTCGTTGAGGTTGATCGTGTAGGCCTTCAGCGGGTCGCGCCGCGAGCGCGGCCCTTCGCCCTCGCCGTCGAGCGACGCGGCCTCCTTCTCGCGGCTCTCGTCCGCCTCCTCGGCCTTCGACACGCCGTGCGAGATGTACGCGACGACGTCGAGGCGCGTGACCCCGGCCTTCTCGAGGATGTTCACCGCCGGCGACTCGCGCTCGGCGAAGATCGCGACGAGCACGTTCGCGCCCGTGATCTGCTCCTTGCCGCTCGACTGGACATGAGCCGCAGCGCGTCGGATCGCGCGCTGCACCGCGAGTGAGGCCGCCGGGACGTCGAACGTCTCCTCGGGGACGCTCTCCAGCTGATCGGAGAGGAACTGCTCGAGCTCCTTCTTGATCGCCACCGGATCTCCACCCGCGTGGCGGATGATCTGCGCCGTCGACTCGTCGAAGAGCAACGCATAGAGC
>JAEXCN010000520.1 GCA_023402175.1 Pseudomonadota bacterium
CCCTGATGGACGTCGTCCGGAGCGGCGTTGTTGTTCCGGCCGTCCCAGTTGACGGCCGCGATGAAGCGCAGGTTCGTCGTCGGCAGCGGACGGCGGAACATCGAGAGCTGAGTCGCGCTCGCGTAGCCGTACGGATCGTCGACCTCGACGAGCGTGAACTCCGATGTGGGCTTCACGGGCAAGCCGACGCGGATGACGCCGCGCGAGAGCAGCAGCTTGTACGCTTCTCGGCGGGCGTCGACCGTCGAGACGTCGGCGTTCGGCGACGTCGCGCCGTCGTGCGAGCGGAACACGGGATCGTTGCCCTCCGACGCGTCGAATCGCGCCTGGAGGCCCTTCGGGCTGATCGACCAGCCCTCGTCCTGGACGTGACACGATTCGCAGCTTCGGCCGTTCGTCCCGAGTGACTGGAAGAACGCGTTCGACGTGTCGATCTTGCCCGCGCTCGTGACGGTCGTCGCGACCCCGCTCGCGTTGCGCGACGATCCGAGCAGCTCGCGGAGCGTGAGCTGCTCACCGGTCGCTTCGGAAGCTTCGTCTCCGGAAGGCGCTGCGCACGCGGCGACGAGCCCAACGACAACAGCGAAACAGGGATACGTGATCGACTTCATGCAGTGGCCTCTCTCTCCTCCCCCATGGGTGCGTGGGGAGCTCACTCGTTTCCCCACGGGGGACTGGGGAGCTGGGGGGCGAATGCTTCGGCGGATCGCAAGAGCACCTGGCGCGCCAAGATCGACATTCGCGATTTCCGCGTGAATTGCTCGTTCGGCGCGTCGTGCTGCAGGGATCCATCAGCAAACGTTGCAGGGGATCCCCCGCGCACCGTGGCGAGTCACTGACCGAGGAACGTGCCGATGGCAGCTCCGCCGTTGCGACCGACAGCCGGAATGGTGATCACCGAGTCGGTCGCGTTTCCGTCGCCTCGATTCGTGACGCGCGTCTCGTCTCCGGGATGTCCGTCGGGGATGAGGAGCTCGGGGTGATCGAACGGAGCGCGCTCGCGGCGGACGCGCTCGTCCGTCAGCGAGAGCAGGAATGCGACGAGCGCGTCTTTCTCCGTCTCGGTCAGCATCGGCGTGCCGAGCGGAGAGATCTCGCCTTCGCGTCCGACGATCGGCTGGAAATCACCGCCGCGGCTGTAGAACTCGATCACCTGCCGGAGCGTGAGCGTGCCGCCGTTGTGGAAGTACGGGCCGGTGAGCTCGACATTGCGGATGCCCGGCACCTTGAACGCGCCGTCGCTGCCGACGATGTCCTCATCGCTCAGCGGCGGTGAGAGCGACGGGTCGGTGAACAGCCCCATCGCGGCGAGCCGCGCCGTCGAGAGCGGCTTTCCGGTGACCGCGTCGACTCCGCCGACACCGAGGTCATCGAACGTCGGTCGGACGCCGATGTTGTTGAAGCCTCGATCGAGGATGTTCCCTTCCCGCCGCCGCAGCGGCTGCGCTCTGACTCTCGCGACCGAAGCATCGGTCAGCTCGGCGCCGCCGTGGCAGTTGATGCACCGCACGCGAACGGTGTCCGAGAACAGCGTGAGCCCCTCGATCTGCTGCTCGGTCATCGCGGTGGCATCGCCATCGCGGAAGCGATCGAACGGCGTGTCGTCGGCCACGAGCGTCGCTTCGTAGAGCTGGATCGCGAGGCCGAAGAAGAGCGAGAAGTTGTACTCCATCTGGGTGTACTCGTTCGCGCCGAGCGACAGCAGATCGCCCAGCAGACTCGGCGATCGGAGCGTCCGCGAGCCGTCCGACTCGATGCGGACGTACTGACTGCCGCTCCACCACTCGGGCCTGAACGCGTCCTTGATCATCTGCTCGTACGTCGTCGAAAGGCCCTGGGCCGGATAGCGGCTCTGGCCGCCGAGCACCGAGTCCTCGGGGTGAACGCGCTGCTTCCCGAGTGGCCGAAGATCGACGTTGATGAGCTTCTTCGCCGTGTTGCGCAGGAGCTTCTTTGCGACGGTGATCGACAGCAGGTCGTCGAGGAGCGAGCCGACGAGACCGTCACCGATCTCGTGGAACGTCCTGCCGTCGGTCGACATCTCGAACGTGCTGAGCGGCGGCCCAACGGCCTGCGACGCGAGGCTCGAATCGGGCAGGCTCACCTTCGCCGGCTCGAGCTTGCCGTCCGAGCGCTTGCGGTAGACGAACGCGTAGGGGTCGCGCGAGCCCCAGATGTTCACGCCGTTGAACTCGTTCTGCGCGCGACCATCCCAGAAGTTGCGGTAGTTGAAGACGGCGTTGATGACGGTCGGCGTGTTGCGCGGCTCGACCCGCCGCACGTTGACTCCGCCGATCCGGAAGCCGTCGGGATCCGGGAACGTCCTCACGACGTCGAGCGGCACACCGGGCAGGATGGCTGTGACCTTCTGATCGAACACGCCCTGCGACGCGGCGACGTCGTTCGTGTCGCGCAGCACGGCGGAGTCGCGATCGTTCGGATCGGCGAGCTTGTGGAACGGGAAGTCCGCTGCCGTGAAGCGGTGGTTCGGCCCTGGGCTCTGGAACGAGCTGTCGGGATACGGTGTTCCGTCGGGCTTCGCGCGCAGGTGCCCCGGGGCGAGCTGGTTCTTCGTCCGGCTGTCGGCGCCCGCGTGGTAGTGGCACGTCGCGCACGCCGTCGCTCCGTCGCTGCCGACCTGCATCTCCCAGAACAGCGCCTTTCCGAGGCGAACGGCGGCTTGCTCGTCCTTGACGTAGTCGCCGAGGTTTGCCGGCCGAGGCACGCGCACCGTCTTCAGCGACGCTGGCGCGTTCTCGGGCACGGTCATGCGCTGCCGAGCGACACCGAGTGGCGGGCACGCTTCGTCGGCGTTCCCACAGTGAACGGCTGCGAGCGCGATCGGCGCCGCGATGACGATCGAATAGAACGACCGTCGAGCTCCGAGAGGCGCTTGTTCGTCCGAGCGCATGCTTGCTCCGCTTCCGGCAGTGGCCGCATCGGTTGAGAAGGACGCACGGACACGCGGCCGTTCGAACGTGCACCTCGCGCCCCTCGATAGCGAGAGTCGCGCCACCCTCGCGGCGACCCTCTGCGCCTTGGACGAGGCCGGCGTGACCGAGCACCGGCCGAACGACGACGCGCGACATCCGTAGAGCTTGCGCGCCTTTCCCACGCGATCCGCCGACGAGCAGGCGCGCTCGGCGATCCGAGGGGACCTTACCGCAGCGCTGGCGACTCCCAGCGATGTCTACCGTCCGCGCATATCGCACTTCGCATCGCGACAAGCACTCCTCACCAGCGACGAATGGCATATCGAGGAGACGAAGACTGATGCCGGTTGCCTGATCGAGCTTCGTTCCTGGTCCAACGCGCGACCACCGCGCTCCAATGCTCGCGTTCGATTGGAGCTCTGCCTTTCGTATGGGCCGCTTCTTGCTGGAACGTCCATCCGATGCTTGTTTGCCTCGATCGACGGCCCGATAAAGTCCGGGCTCCGAGCACCGTGCATGCCGGTGCTGCAGAGAGGAGCCCGCAGGTCCGCGCTGGAGACCACCCGCGTTGGGCTGCCGGGAGCGCCCCGCAGCGATCGGCCGATCCGCGTCGTGTCGAGTCTCGCGCAGACGCTATCGACGGCTAACGATATCGATTCCCATTCCATAAATCGATATCCGCTTTCCACTATCTGGCGATTGAACGAAGGAGCGCTCGAATCATGAGTCGGCCTCGTCCCCTCGAAACCAGCTCGCATCCGGAAACAGCGAGCGAGAGCACCACGACCGGTGCTCGAGAGAAGCGCGCTGCCGATGGCTCAGCTGCAGCCTCCGGAATGCGCCGGGCGGTCGGGTTCGGCAACTACCGTCTCTTCGCACGCCTCGGCTCGGGCGGGATGGCCGACGTCTATCTCGCCGTCGCGCAGGGCGCGATGAACGTGAATCGGCTGGTCGTCATCAAGCGGCTCCGCGACGAGCACGCGAGCGACCCGGGCAGCCGTGAGATGTTCCTCAATGAGGCGCGCCTTGCCGCGCGACTGAACCACCCGAACGTCATCCAGACGTTCGAGGCCGGAAGCGAGGGCGGCGGCTTCTTCCTGGCGATGGAGTACGTCGACGGCCAGCCGCTGTCGCGCATCCTCACGGCATTCAAGCGAGAGGGAAAGATCCTCGAGCCGCGCATCGCCGCGCGCATCTGCTCCGATGCGCTCAGCGGTCTCCACTACGCACACGAGCTCAAGGACTTCGACGGGAGCCCGCTCGAGATCGTGCATCGCGACGTGAGCCCGCAGAACGTGATGCTCACGTACGAAGGCGCGGTGAAGCTCGTCGACTTCGGCATCGCGAAGGCGGCGGGCACTGCGCAGACGGCGCACGGCATCTTCAAGGGGAAGGTCGCGTTCATGGCGCCCGAGCAGGTTCGCGCGGAGAACGTCGATCGCCGCGCGGACCTCTTCGCGATGGGCATCGTCCTCTGGGAGAGCGTCACCGGTAAGCACCTCATGGCGGAGAGCACCCCCGCCGCGACGCTCTACAACCTGATGACGAAGGAGATCCCGCGGGCATCGTCGGTGAATGACGCGGTGCCCTCCGCGCTCGACGACATCATCGATCGCGCGCTCCGCCGTGACGTCACCGAGCGCTATCAGACCGCGAAGGAGATGCGTGACGAGCTCCAGGCGTTCATCGCTTCGGCCGGCGGTGTCACCTCCGAGGAGCTCGGTGAGCTGACGAAGGCGCTCTTCGCGGACACCCGCGCGAAGGTCCAGGCCCAGATCAAGGCGCAGCTCGCGACGCTCTCGTTCGGACGCGTCGCCGAGAGCGGAAGGCACACCCCGCTCGAGGTGCCGCTCAGCCAGACGCAGGTCCGGCAGATGACACACGGGCTCGTCGCGCTCGACGACGGCTTCGTGGAGGCGTCGTCGAAGGCCTCGGTCTTCCGCGTCGTGACGACGCAAGGGGAGCTCCCCCAATCGACGCGGCGTCTCGCGCTCGTCGCCTGGTTCTGCATCCCGCTTCTCGCCCTCGCCGCGAGCGCGCTTGCGCTGATGCGCTCGCAGCGCGCTCCGGCGCCGGAAGAGCAGCACGCAGCGTCCTCGCCGCCGCCGGCGGTGACCACGATCTTCGAGCCCGCGCCGCCCGCACCGGCGCCCACGCCCGTCGCTGCCGAGACGGCGACCGCGAGTGCATCGGCCGTCTCGCGTCCGCAGGTGACCGCGCCGCCTCCGCAGGCGCCGCGCCAGGTCTGGTCTCCCCCTCCGCGGCCGACGCCGCCGCCCGCTGCTCCGCAGGCGACGACGTCCGCGACGGCATCCGAGGCTCCGCGCTCCACCTCGTCGGCGCCGCCGCCGAAACCGCAAGATCCGCCCCAAGGACGGACGTTCCGCCGCGACCTATGAGAGATCTCTCACTCCAGTTCGTCGCACGTCTCGCGCTGCCGCTCGCGCTCGCGACGATGACGTGCACATTCATCGCTTGTGAGCCTGGACGCGGCAATCCACCAGCCGCCCAGATCGAGAAGACACCGGTCACGATCGAGCCCGACGACGCAAACACGATCCCGTGCGGGCCGCGCCGCGTCCTCCAGGCCGTCTGCCAGCGCTGTCATCAGAAGCCGCCGATCAACGGCGCTCCGTTCCCGCTCGTGACGCGCTCGAACATCGTCCGGAAGAGTCCGGACGGCGAGGTCCGGCAGCTGATGATCGACCAGATCGAGGTCGGACTCATGCCTCTCGCGCCCGTGACGATCGACTACAACGATCGCGAGACGCTGCTCGACTGGCTCCGCGCAGGGGCTCCCGCAGAACCCCCCCACACGTGCGACGAGCCCGCAGATGCGGCCGCCGCGACCCCAGACACGGGCGCGCCGCCTCCCGATGCCGGCGACGACGACGGCGGCGCCACGCCCGATGACGACACCTCGCCCGATGCGTCGGCGAGCGACTGACTCAAGGAAGATTCGAGATGCGACCGACACGACAAGGTTGGAGAACTCACGTGCTCACGTTGGCGATCGCGCTGGCGCCGTTGACCGTTGCTCGGACGAGCCACGCGCAGGACGCTTCCTCGATCGGGGACGACCAGACGATGGCGGAAGCGCGCAAGCACTTCCAGGCGGGGGTCAACCTCCTCGACGACCCGGACGGCGCTCGGTACGAGGAGGCGTACCACGCCTTCCACAAGGCATTCGCGATCTCGAAGTCGCCCAAGGTCCTCGGGAACATCGGCTTCTGCAGCCTGAAGCTCGAACGCGACGGCGAGGCGATCGACGCGTACACGACGTACCTTCGCGAGTCTCGTGACGTCGATCCTCGCGAGCGCGCGCAGATCGAGCGAGATCTCGCGACGCTGAGCTCGACGATCGCCACGTTCAAGGTGACCGTGGCGAAGCCTGGCGAATCGTTCACCGTCGTCGACACGCGGATTCAGACGCGCGGCGCACCGGTCGTGAATCCGTACCCCTTCAAGGGCAACGAGACGACGCTTCGTCTGCGGCCGGGTCGACACTCGATCAAGGTGAAGACGAACGACGGCGAGTCGCGTACCTACGACGTCACCGTCGAGCCGGGCTCGCAGCTCTCGCACGAGTTCACCTTCCCGCCGCCGCAATCTGTCGCGACGGCGCATGGGCCATCGCGCTCGAGCCCCTCGTATACCGGCCCGGTCGTGCTCGGTGTGCTGGGTCTCGTGGCGCTCGGAACGGGCACCGTGACGGGCCTCATGGCGCGCGGGACGACCGACACGATCGCGTCGCGTTGCCCGAAGGACATCTGCCCGACCGGCTACGATCTGGAGGGTGCTCGCACGGAGGCGAAGACACTCGGAACGATCGCCGACGCGTCGTTCATCGGCGGCGGCGTCGCGCTCGGCGGCGCGCTCGTCTGGGCTCTGCTCACGCCGAGCAGCTCGGCGCCGCGTGCGCCGCGGACGGGGTCGATCGCGTGGACACCAGGCGCACATTGCAGCGCTGCAGGATGCGGCGTCGAGGTCGGAGGTCGGTTCTGATGCGCGCGCCCAGGCTCGCTCCGCTCCTCACCGTCGCCGCGCTCGGCCTCGCGAGCGCGTCGTGCACCAGCTCGCTCGAGCTGGATCGCTTCCGCATGGAGGAGTCGTCGATGCAGACGGCCGCTCCGATCAACGTGAACTACTACGACGTGAAGTTCACGGCGAAGAGCATGCTCCCGCACTTCAACGAGTACCTCGAGGTGCGGGTCGTCGATCGCTTGAACCGCGTACAGGCAAAAGCGGCGTACAACGAGATGGTCTACGCCGACTTCCAGCTCTATCTCGCGCGCGTGATCCCGAAGGCGAACGCGCCGTACCGCCTCGACTTCTGGGCGGACCACAACCTGTCCGGGCGATACGACGGCATCAAGGGCGGCGTGAACGAGAAAGACCACGCCTGGCGGCGCGTGCTCGCCGACCCGCTCCCCGAAGACATGCGCCTCGTCGGCTCGCGCTACGAGCTCGAGTTCCTGCACGACACGGCGTTCGTCGACATCTTCACGGACCTCGATGGGAATCCGATCTCAGGGGAGGACGAGCTCCTGCCGTGTGACATCAACGTCATCGCCCCCGACTACGTCGGGAAGATGATCGAGCTGCGCGTCGTCGAGAAGGCGAGCGGTCGACTCGTCGGCCTCTACCGACAGGGGCGCGCGAGGGAGACGTTCCATGCCCTCGTCACGGGCATCCTCGACGAGCAGACGGACTACGAGGTCTCGGTGTACGTCGACGTCAACGACAGCGGAAGCTACGACGAGGGCGATCCGTCGTGGAAGCTCGCGTTCACCTCGAAGGACACGGGCGCAGTGATCGATGCCGATCTGGCGGCGCTCCCGCAATCGCCCATCGACACCGGTGAGCGGGCGGCACAATGATGGCGAAGCAAGGTCTTGGTACGGCCGACGACGAGCTCTGCCCCATAGGGCTCGTCAACCTGGGTCCCTCCCCCTACCCCGACGACGTCCACAACGCGTCGACGACCATCGCGGAGCTCCCTCCGCAGCTCCTCGAGGCGCTCAAGCCCGCAGGTCTACGCGCCGGCGCGGAGGCGTCTTCACCTCCGTCCGCGCGTTCGCTCGAAGCTCAGGACGCGATTTCGGAGCTGGTGAGCCTCGACGAGCTGGTGAACCTCGACGAGCTGCTGAGGCTCGACGAGGACGAGCCCAAGACATTGCTGCTCGACACCGTCGTCCTCGACGCGGAGTCCCTTCCGCCGCTCGAGGCGATACCGCTGGAAGAGGCGCCGCCGCAGACGATCGAGCTCCATGTCATCCGCGAGAGCATGCCGCTCGTCGCGGTCGAGAGCGAGCTCGCGCGGCTTCCGCGCCCGTGGATCATCGCCGGCGCGCTCGTCGCTTCGGTGTCGATCGCAGGTGCGATGGCGCTCTTCTGCTGGACGATCGCGAAGCTCGTCTTCTGACGAAAGCTGCGCCGGCGGCCGAACGGTCGAGCTCGGTGTGCCTGGCGTGGCGCGCGGACCGTAACTACATTGCCGGTCCGTGTCCGATGCGCCTCGCATGATGGAGCCTGCGGCCGCCGCAGAGGTGCTCCGCCATAAGCTTGCCGACCCGACGCGGCCGATCACGGTGGCCGACGCCTCGGTCGCGAGCGGCCTGCCGATGCGCGACGCCGAGGCCGGGCTCACGTGGCTCACGAGCGAGTACCGAGGCCATCTCCGCGTGACGGAAGACGGTGACCTCGTGCACCTGTTTCCCCATGGATTCACCAAGCCGTGGGAGACGCGCGAGGCGCTTGCGTCGTTCCTCGCGAGCGCCGGGCGAGCGCTCGCGGGAGCAGGCCGCTTCATCGTGCGGGCGTGGCTGCTCGTCGTCATGGTGACGTACGCGCTCGTCTTCGCCGCGCTCCTCATCGGCCTCACCTTCGCTCGGCAGGGCTCGAGCGATCGCGACGACGGCCCCAACGTGAACATCCTCGGCGGGCTCTTCCGCATGATCGCCGAGGCGGCATTCTGGACGTTCCATCCGTTCTCGCCGCTCTACATCGAGCCGGGTTGGACCGCAGCTCCTGCGCGACGCCAACCGCAGGAAGCGAAGGTCGCGTTCTACGAGAAGGTCAACCGCTTCGTCTTCGGACCCGAGGTGCCGAAGGAGGATCCGCACGAGGCGCGCGCGCGCGTGCTCCGCGAGATCCGCGCCCAGCGGGGTCGGATCGCGCTCGCCGATGTGATGCGCGTGACCGGGCTTCCGCGCGATGAGGCCGACCCGCTGATGGCGCGCCTGATGCTCGATCACGATGGCGAGGTCCACGTCGCAGAGGGCGGAGGCATCGTCTACACGTTCGAAGCGCTCCGTCGCTCCGCCGCGACCGATCCGACACCGCGCCCGCGCGCCGCGTGGGAGCGCATGTCCTCGCTTCCTCCGCTGACGGGCAATCCGACGAGCTCGAACGTGGCAATCACGCTGCTCAACGGGTTCAACCTCCTGGCGAGCGCGTGGGCGATCAAGAATCATCTCACGCTCTCGAACCTTGCGCTGCTCTTCGATCGCTACCGGCCGCCGGTGCTGCCCGACGATGGACTGCCGCTCCTGCTCGGCGCGATCCCGTTCACGTTCTCACTGGTGCTCTTCGCGCTCCCGATCCTGCGCGCGATCCACCGTGCGCGGCAGCAGAAGCAGCTCGATCAGGAGCACGCTCGGCTCGCGGTCCTGCGCGAAGTCGTGACCCGCTCGTCGAAGAAGGAGCCCGTCTCCGACGAGACGCTCCGGACCGCCGTTCGCGTCGCGACCGGAGAGGAGCCGTCGTCGAAGGAGATCACCAAGCGCGTCGTCGAGCTCGGTGGTGACGTCGACGTCGGACCGCAGGGTGAGGTGCGCTACCGCTTCGCGGAGCTCGAAGCCGATGCCGAAGCCGTCCTCGAGGAGCGCGAGCGCGCGGACGAACGCGAAGCGCGGCTCGGCAGGATCGTGTTCGCAAGCGACGAGTGAGCGTGGGCGACGCGATCGCGGTCCGATTGGCCGAGTGACACCGTTCCTCCTGACGCTCGAGAGCACCGGTGGTACGTTCGAGCTCGGTGGGCACTCCGAAGAACGCTCGCGGCCGGCCGGTCACCAGGCTCTGTCTTGCCCTCGAGACATTCCGTCGGACGGACGAGGGCCGCGCGCGCGACGCGGCTGCATTCCTCGGCTACTTCTTCCCGCAGGAAGGACGAGGCGCGACCGATCGTCTGTTCGTCCACCTGCCCAAGGAGGTCCGTGCCGATCTCCTCTCGACCTGGGGGATCCGGGGCAAGAAGTCCGCGCTCCGCGACGACGACGCGAAGGTCCGCGCGATCGTGAGTGATGCGCTCGCGGCGGGAGACATCGACGCGAACGTCATCGAAGAGAGTGTCACGCCGGAGATCCTCATCGACTGGGTTCCGCTCGAGGACTGGTGGACCTTCTGGCGAGGCACTGCGCTCCCGAGCGGCTCGGTTCGCAAAGCGCTCGTCGTCGCCCGCGAGCTCTCGCTCTTCGACGAGCGCTGGTTTCTCGATCACCTCGAGCTCACGTCGCAGCGTCTCGAAGGGACGGACGTGATCTGCGCGGCCCTGTCGAAGGATCAGATCGTCGCCTGGCTCGGTGCCGTCCACGCGCGCGGCGATGCATCACCGACCGGTCTCCTCACCGCGCTCGGATGGGACACGGCGCTCGCGAAGACGGCGAACGAGGCGCTCACCCATGCGCTCGATGCGCTCGCGCGTCAGATCGGCCTCGTCAATGACGACGAGCCGGTCGATCGGAAGCCCGACGCTCCGGCAGTCAGCGCTGAACGGCCGGAGCCGCCTCGCGCGGAGGTGAAGCAGGTTCAGGCCCAAGTGAAGCCTCCGCCCGCGCCGACTCCGCAGCCGAATGCGCGCGCGCCCCTCGGAGCGCTCGGCGATCTGCCTCCGATGAGGCCACCGGCAGCGACCTTGTCCGGCGTCGGAGAGCCGCCGCTCTTCATGGCGAGCATGGCCGTGGAGGTCGCGATCCCGACGTTCGCGCCCCCTGGCGAAGAGCCCGCGTGGGCGCCGCCTCGCGCCGAGCCCGGCGACATGGGCTGGGATCTCGTCCACGGCGTGAAGCGTCCGATGTCGAACAACGTGCAGCCGAAGTACAACTTCGACGACGACGACGAGCCCACGAGCGAGATCGCGCTT
>JAEXCN010000117.1 GCA_023402175.1 Pseudomonadota bacterium
GTACTTCGCTGTCTCGCTCACGAAGTGGTGCATGCGTGAAAGCCCGCCCTCGTGGAGGAGGTCGACGATGAGCTTCAGCTCGTGCAGACACTCGAAATAAGCGACCTCGGGCCGATAGCCCGCATCGACCAGCGTCTCGAAGCCCGCGAGCACGAGCTCCGTCACGCCTCCCAACAAGACGGCTTGCTCGCCGAACAGATCGGTCTCCGTCTCTTCCGCGAACGTCGTCTGGAGCACGCCTGCGCGCGTTCCGCCGAGACCGTCGGCGTAGGCCATCGCACGTCCGAGCGCCTCGCCCGACGCATCCTGCGCGACCGCCACGAGGCAGGGGACTCCATGGCCATCCACGTACTGGCGACGGACGAAATCACCGGGGCCCTTCGGCGCGACGAGCACGACGTCGACGTCCTGCGTTGGTCGGATCTGTCCGAAGTGAACGTTGAAGCCGTGGGCGAAGAGCACGGCCGCTCCCCTTTTCAGCGTTGGCGCGACGTGGTCGCGAAAGAGCGCCGGCTGCGCCGTGTCCGGAACGAGCATCGCGACGAGATTGGCTTCCCGAACGGCCTCCGCAGGCGCAACGGGGGTGAAGCCGTCGGCGACGGCGCGCGCGAAGGTCGGTCCACCCGGCCTCAGGCCGACGACGACGTCGTGTCTCGAGTCTCGGAGATTCAGCGCGTGCGCGCGGCCCTGGCTGCCGTAACCCACGATCGCGATCCGCTTCCCCGCGAGAGAACCAAGGCGGTGTTCCTGGTGCATCGTCGACGTGCTCATGCGTTCCTCACTTCCGGTGGCGTTCGACTATCGAAGGTGGTGACGGCGCCCGTGGACGCCGATGAAACGAGTCGTGCGTATTTCGCGAGCACGCCGGAGGGCGCTCGCTTCGAGGTCGGGACCGTTGCCGGCACGCGGTCGTCGAGTGTCACCTCGACGTCGATCCGCCGTTCGTCGACGTCGATGACGATCATGTCGTCGTCGCGGAGGCGCGCGAGCGGTCCACCGAGCGCAGCCTCGGGCGCAACGTGACCGACGACGAGGCCGTGCGTAGCGCCGCTGAACCGGCCGTCGGTGACGAGCGCCACCGAGTCGCCGAGACCGGCTCCGACGAGAGCAGCGGTGACGGCGAGCATTTCGGGCATGCCTGGACCGCCGACCGGACCTTCGAAGCGGAGGACCATGACGTCACCCGGTTGGATCCTTCCCTGCCGGATGGCGTCGAAGGCTTCCTGCTCGTGATCGAAGACACGGGCTGGGCCGCGATGCCGTACTCGCTCGTGTCCAGAGAGCTTCACGATGCAGCCTTCGGGCGCGAGCGAGCCGCGAAGGACGGCAAGTCCGCCCGTCGCGTGGAGTGGGCGATCGAGTGGACGAACCACCTCCTGTCCCAGCTTGGCCTCCGCCGCGCGTGCGTGATCGAAGAGCGTCTCGCCGGTCACGGTGGGCGCGTCCTGGAGAAGACCTGCTTCGAGAAGCCGGCTCGCAACGAGCCTCGTACCGCCACAAGCTTCGAGCTCCGGCGCGGTAAAGCGCCCGCCGGGCTTGAGATCCGCGAGCCACGGCGTCCGTCGCGCGATCGCGTCGAAGTCGCCGAGCGAGAGCGAGACACCGGCCTCGTGGGCGATCGCCAGGAGATGCAGGACGGCGTTCGTCGATCCGCCCGTGGCAGCGACGCCCGCAATCGCGTTTTCGAAGGAGGCTCGCGAGAGGATCGCTCGTGGCCGCGTTCCTCGGGTGACGAGCTGCATCAGGCACTTTCCGGCTGCGCGCACGGCGTCGGATTTGCGCGCGTCCACGGCAGGAACGTCGTTCGTCGTCATCGGTGAGAGACCGAGGAGCGAGAGCGCCATCGCCATCGTGTTCGCGGTGAATTGGCCTCCGCAGGCGCCGGCGCCGGGGCATGCGGCGCTCTCGAGCTCGTGCAGATCGGCCTCTTCGAGGCGTCCTGCGGCCGCCGCGCCGACGGCCTCGAAGACGTCCTGCACGGTGACGTTGCGCCCCCTGAAGCGGCCCGGGCGGATCGAACCGCCGTAGACGACGAGCCCAGGGACGTCGAGACGCGCAAGCGCCATCGCGGCGGCGGGTAATGTCTTGTCGCAGCCGGCGAGGACGAGGAGGCCATCGAGGGAATGACCTTCGACGACGAGCTCGATCGAGTCGGCAATCGTCTCGCGGGAAACGAGCGATGCGCGCATCCCGGGCGTGCCCATCGCGATGCCGTCCGAGACGACGATCGTGTTGAATTCGATCGGCGTTCCGCCCGCTTCGACGATGCCCGCCTTCGCATCCTCGGCGAGCTTGCGCAGGTGCACGTTGCAGGGCGTGACCTCCGCCCAAGTGTTGACGACGGCCACGAGCGGCCGCTCGATCGCGGCAAGCGGCAGGCCTGCTCCGCGAAGCATCGCGCGTGCGGGCGCGCGACTCGTTCCTCGTTTGATTCGATCGCTGTTCACTGGGACCTCCGACGAGGCCCCGACCGCGGATTTTCAGGGAGTAGAAACGAAAAAGCCCCGCTCCCTCTTCCGAGGTGCGGGGCCGATCTACTGCATTCAAAACTCAGGAATCGGCGCGCACCTCGCAGCGAATGCCGATAATAATGCTGCTGGCGAGAGCGCGAGCCGTGGCGCCGAGAGCATCCGTCCCCTGGCAGATCGATGCCGCGATCGCGCTGGTCGCGAAGTCGGCTCGGAGCTGGAAGGAGGAGCGGGGGAAAGCCACGGAGAAGGGTGAAGAGCTAAGATATTCGTTTGTGCGTGTCAAGAGAGCGAGATCTGGAACTCGCTATTTGGGCTCATAGCCAATGCTCTCACGGTGAATTCGCGTCGGCATTCCGGCGGCGTCGAGGACGACGGGGGCGCGATCAGTTGACCGGCACGAGCGGCGTCGTGACGAGCTTCCGCTGCGCCATGCCGCCGGGGTACGCGTAGCTGGCGTAGCTGTCCCAGCCCCAGATCGTGGCGGTGAACGGGCCGTCGCTCCGCATCCGCTGGAGGCCGCTCTGGCAAACCTTGTCGCCGAACTTGTCGCCGGGCCCGCGGTCTCGCACGAGATCGATCCGCGTGAACTCGTACTCGCCTCGCGTTCCGATCGGCTTGAAGTCGGTCAGGTCGCCGGCGCATTCGAGCCAAACAGGCTTGAATTCACCTTTGCTCGTCTTCGAGCGCACGATGACGAGCGACGTCTCTTTGTAGGTCGGATCCGCGAAGAAGCTGTACGAGCTCAGATATTGACCCGCCGGCACGACGTTGACGAACTCGGGATCGCCGTAGCCCCCAGCCGTATCGCCGCCGCTCATGTAGGCCGCGAGGTAGACCGGATGTTCCGCGTCCTGGGTGCGAACGACGAATGCGTCGCCGACCCCCGAGGTGAAGATCACCGATTCGCCAGCGGACAGCGCGACGGGCGCGCCGGGGGGAACGCCAGGATCGTAGTCGAGACGGGTTCCGTCTCTCGCAGCGACGATCTTGTAGTGCATCGGCTCTCCCTCGGAGCCGGTGCGCGGCCGGTAGCCGACGCCGACGTATTCGCTCCCCCACATCTCGAACGGTGGAAGCTGCTGATTGGCGGCGTCACAGGCGGGTGTCTTCGACGGGATGTTCATGCACGAATGGCCGCCGAACACCGTCGTCGGCTTGGTCGACGTGACGAAGCTCCCGGTGAGCTCGCGTCCCTGGACGAGCTGGAGAAGCTGGCCCTTGTCGAGGTGGTACGTGAGGGGCGTTCGGGCAATCCCCCCGGTGACACCGATTCCGTTCTGGACGTCCTCGGTCGGGTCGATCGTCACCTCTGTGTCGTCCTCGGAGGCGACGATCTGCGCCGCGGGCTGAAGAGCTCCTATCGCCCCCCAGGCGTTGACGATCACGTGCTCTTTCCCCCAATTCGGAACGGGGAAGAGGAGCGTCGCGGACGGCATGAAGCTCGCGGCCCCGCCCCATGGGTACACCGCGACGACGCTCGCGGGCACGTTCGCCTTGAGACGAATGGAGGTGTTGATCCGTGTGCCGCCGCCGACATCCGCGACCAGCGCGGGAACGACCCCTGCCGGGCAGGAGATGTAGTGGGACTCGTTGAATGAGCTCGAGGCCTGGACTTGCCCCGTTCGGTCGAGGACGAAGAGGACCGCGCTCTCGCCCGCCGGGATGGGACCGTCGAGCGGAAGGAGCGACGCGCTGCCTGGGGTGGTCCGGTAAAGAGCCTTCGAGAGATCGAGCGCCTTGCCTTCGTGCTCGAGCGAGAGCTCGAGCGGCTACGAAGACGTGTTGACGACGAACGCCGCAAAGCAGGATTGGGCGAAGATTCCCGTGTAGAAGGGCGGCTGGAGGTAGAACTCACAGCCGTTCGAGCTCCGGTCCGCGGCCGCAGCCGCGCACGGCTCCTGGCACTTTGCCTCGCCGCAGGCGAGCTCGGGCGGACATGTCTCGACGATCTCGTTGGTGCAGGTATTCACGATCGAACGCCCGTCCACCGAGCATTGGACCCCGCACACCGGAGCATCCACCGAGGCGTCCGTCTCGAAGACCGTTGGATGTTGTGGGAATGCGTCCCGATCGTCACCGCACGCGCCGGCGGCGATCACGACGAGACCGAAGGCGCCGCTACCGAAGGCGCCACGAAGCGCGCGCGCTCGCCTCATGGCAGCACCACTTCCTGCGGAGCGAGGCTCCCGTCCTCGGCGAGGCCAAACCAGCCTCGGCCGAGCTGGCCGTACGCGTTGTTGCCCCAGCAGTAGACCTTGCCCGTCGTCAAGAGCGCACACGTCGAGAGCGGCATCGTCTTCACCTCTACAGCGGGCGCAGGGAGGCCCTTCACCTTCACGGCGTCGAGGGCGAGGTTCTTCGTGCCGTCGCCGGCCTGCCCTTGCGAGTTGAGCCCCGAGCAATACACGGCGCCGGACGCTCCAACGGCGCACCACCTCTGGGGCCACACGACGCGAACTCCGGCAAAGTCGGTCGTCGCAGCGGTGGACGTCGTGGCGATCGCCACGAGGGGCTCTGGCGCGACGACGGGCTTGGGAAGCGCGTTGACGAGTGGCGACGGCGCCTTGTCGGCCGGGAGCCCGACGATATCGACGGCACCCCAGCAGTGGCCGACGCCACCCACGATCGCGCATCCACTCGTGCTCGTCAGGTCCATCGCCGCAACGGCGCCGAGCGCAGGCGGCGCCGGATGAGCGTCGCCGTCAGGAATCGAAGAGAGGCGTGCGACCGGCGGGTTTGCGCCCGAGCTGAGCGTCGAGCCGTCCTCGCGAAGAACGAACGTGGCGTTGCCGACCAGGACGTCGCGGATCGGCGCGCCCGGCGGGAGATCGATCCGCGTGGGCAGGCGCAACTCGCGATCGCTGCTCGGGTCGATCTGCCGGTAAACGTTCTGCCCCCAACAAAGGAGCCCGTCGGCGGTTGCCGCGCATCCGACCAAACTTCCCACGCCAATGCTCGTTGCGGGCGGGATCGGCACCTTCACGGGGGCGAGCTCGGACGCGTACGCGACCGCGTCGCCGCGCACGTACATTCCCAATCCCCAGCACCAGACGTCACCGTTGTCGGTCCGCGCGCAGGTGTGATCGAGCTCGACGACGTTCGAGAGGCCGAGCACTCGTGCGGGGTTCGCGCTGTCTTTCGTGCCTCCCTCCGCACCACGACCGAGCTGGCCGTCCGCGTTCGCGCCCCAGCACGCTACGGTGCCGTCGTCGAGCAGCGCACAGAAGCCCTCGTGCGGCGGAACCGTTCCCGATGCGGACGACGATGTCACGAGGGACATCGCGCACGGCTTCGAGGTGCACACGATGGGCAGCGGTCCTCCATCGAACGGCGCTGCATCTGGGGTTGGCGAAACTTCGACCGCGGCGTCCGCTCCGGTCTCGGAGCCGTCAGGGCCAGCGCCGGCGTCGAGTGAATCGGCCGCGGCCTCGTCCTCGCTGCTCCCGCAGCTCGCTCCCGCGGCTGCCGCGAGAGAACACGCGGCGAGCACGAGCACCGAAGAACGTCGATCAAGGAGTCGTTTTGTGAAACGCATAGCCGTTCCCGATTGCCCAGAGATTGGTGTCGGATGTGCCTCGAACCCGGTTCATGTCGACGCGAATCGGGTTTCCGTCGAGCGCGAGCGACGAGATCGCATAGCTTCCGCCGTCTCCTGTCGCGTCCCCACGAATGACGATCCCGGGCGCGGCGGTCAGCCATCCATGGCTGGGCGACCGCCAGAACGAGGAGAATGTGTAGATGCCCAGAGAGGGGAAGGACGCAACCGGCTCGTCGCTGACGGTGACGCCCTCCGCGGAGAGTTGCACGATCTCCATCCCCGCCTTGAGGCCGGTGATCGCGCCCGGTGCCGTCGACTGGATATCGGTGAGCCAGCCTTGGGCCCCACCGACGCGTGGCAATCCGGCCCGCTCCGCACAGTCTCCGGCCGTGAGAGTGCCATCCGCGACGCGAGCGAATCCGCCGGACGTCTTACGGACGAGGATGGCGCAGTCTCGGGTGCTGGTGCTCAACGTCCAGGCTTGCTTGCGCACACCGGCGAACGAAACGTCGTCGGGTCCGGACCCGGCAGCGCTCACGAAGAAGAGGTGCTCCGACGCTTGGTCCGGATCGTCCAAGACGTACTCCTCCACCCAGGAGGAGGCAGCGCCGCCCTCGCTCTTCCAGTGGAAGACGGTGTTCGAGTACCAAGCGTAGACGTTGTTCGCGTCGACCCCCCACACGCCAACGGCGGGGTAGCTCTTGCCGCCAGGACGCCCATGATCGTGCGCCGCGTGAGTGGGGTCGCCGACGTGGCTGTTGTCCTCGAGCTTCTGCCGCGACCACGACCACCCGGTCCCGGGAGGAGCGAGCCTGGTCCCGCGATAGATGTACGAGCCGACGGCGTAATACACGGTATCGAGGTTCGGCGCCCAGATCGCGCCGGCGAATGCGCCGTCGAGCTGGTTCTGCGTGTTGTCGTCGATGTATTTCCAGGCAGCGTCCTGGGCTCGCCACTCGAGGACCTTCACGCCGACCGTCGCGCTCTCAGCGATGGCAAAGGCCCGATCCTCCGAGACCGGCCAGATGTCCTTGATGCTCAGATCGGTGTCGGGCAGTGACGTCGGGCACCAGCCGGCTAGGCTGCAGGTGACGACGACGGCATCCGTCGCGTCGGCCGCGGCATCCGCAGCCTCCGCCGTCGGGGTCGGCGGAAGGACTCCGGCTTCTTCAGGGGTGGGCGTCTCCTCCGCGATGACCTCGTCGGAGGTGGCGCAGCCCACGAACGCCGCGAACCCGGCCAGAGTGGTGGATGCAGAAGCGAGAAGGAAGAGCGCTCTCACGGGTTGCCTCCGAGGGACAGAAGGACGCCGTGACCGCCGATCCACACGTGTCCCGGCATCGCTGACCAGACGGCGAAGAGGTCTGGCCGCCGTAGGCCGAGACCGGCGATCTTCACGCGCGACCACTGCGCTCCGTCGTAGTGAAGGACGACCGCGCCGTTGCCGACGGCCCACACGTCGGACGGAGACGTGCCCCAGACGGCATTGAGGTGCTCGGTCGTCGGGACATCCGCAACGACGTCCCAGTACGAGGCGTCGCCCGTGTAGCGGCGGATCGTCCCGCTTCCGCCGACCGCCCATGCCTCCGACTCCGAAGCCACCCAGACTCCGCGGAGGCCGTTCAACGTCCGGGTGTCGAACATCTCGTACGCCGGCTGCGCTCCCTGCGCCCCGGTGATGCGGACGGCCATACCGTTGTCGCCGACGGCCCAGAGGACGTCGGGCGAGCTGCCGTGCACGCTCGTCATCGGATATTGGAAGATGTCAGTGACAGCGAGCGCGATCTCGAACCCGCCCGACGGCGACCGGTGCAGACGCCACAGAGTGGTCGGGCGGATCGCGGGGTTCGCGCCCCGGAGCCCCGCCCAGAGCCACTCCGCGTCCGGGGCGCCCCACGCCCCTTCGAGCGAGGTTGGGTATCGCGTGTAGTCCGTCGGAGCGGTCGCGATCTGCTGCGACCAGCCGCCGTCGGACACGCTGGCATCGGCGATGTCGATCCCGCGGGTGTGAAGGACGTCGAGCCGTCCGAGCATGAGCTCGTCTCCGGCGCGCAGCCAGAGCGCACGCAGCGACTCCTGCGTGGCGGACTCCGAGCGTGCCCACGACGTGCCGTCGAAGTGCGCGAGCGCGCCGGCACCACCCGCCACCCAGACGTCGTTCGCAGAGCGGCCGCGGATGACGTTGACCCGTGTGCGTGGGTCGAACGCTCCGCCCGACGTGGCCGGACCGAAGGGCCCGCTCGAGCAGAGCACGTCGGGCGCGCAGGTCTCGGGGAAATGCTCGCAGTCGTCGCAAGGGCCGAGCGAGGCGTCGCCGTCGTCGGCATCGGCGTCGAGGCCGCCGTCGGCCGACGTCACCGTTTCGGTGGCCGGCGGATCGTCGGCCCGGGGCGCCGCGCCGTCGGTCGCGCACGCGAGGAGGACGGCGGTCGGCAGCGCTGTCCCGGCCATCGCGAGCGCGAGCCACCGCGTTCGCGGCAGAGTCGAATGGATTCGGAGCTTCATCGCGTCGGACCTCCTGCGCCCGCATCGCAAGGTTCGACGACGCACTTTCCGCCCACGCAGGCCTGTCCTGCCACTGCGTTGCAGACGATCCCACACCCTCCGCAGTTCGCCGGATCGCTCAGCGTGTTGACTTCACAATCAGGGTTGCCGTCGCAGTCGGCACGCCCTTCCGGGCAGTGCTTGACGCACGAGCCGTACTCGCACGTGCCGTCGTTGCACGCGACGCCGCAGGCGCCGCAGTTCGATGGATCGTTCGTCAGGTCGTAACAGAGACCCGTACACACCGCCGGGAGCGGAAAGCTCATCGTGCCGCCGTCAGGCCCCTGGACAGTGACCGTTCCAGGCGACGCGCAGCTTCCGCAAAAGCTCTGGCCCGCCGGGCATCCGCAATAGCGCGATGACTCGGGGAACGGCTTCTTCAAGCACGTCTCGCCCTGTGCGAGGCAGTTGTCGTCACAGGTTGCGCAGTCCGTGTCCGTGCCGACCTCCCGCTCGCAGCCATTCTCCTTCTTGCCGTCGCAATCGAGGAAGCCGGGGTTGCATTTGAGCTTGCCGCACGTGCTCGACTGGCAGCCAAAGTACATGTTGGGAGGAGGCGTGCTTCCGTCTCCGGCCGGATCGCATACGTTCCCGCATGCGCCGCAGTTCTTGTCGTCGTCCCGGGTCTGGACGCAGTCCCCCACTTCGAGACAGAACGTCTTCCCGTCCGTACAGAGCCCGCAGCGCGAGTACCAGCAGCCGTCGAATATATCGCTGTTATTGCACTTTACTCCGCACCCTCCGCAGTTCTCGCTGTCCCAGTCCGTCCTGGTCTCACACCCTGTCTCGACGAGGCCGTCACAGTCGTGAGCGTTCTCCTTGCACACCATCACGCAGCGCCCGTCGACGCACGAGAAGAGCTCGCGAGCGCCATCGCTCGGACACGCCACGCCGCACCCTCCGCA
>JAEXCN010000133.1 GCA_023402175.1 Pseudomonadota bacterium
CGCCGGGTACGCGTCGGTCAGCTCCTCTTTCTTCGTCGCCCCGTCGGCGTACGTGAAGAGGCGCGAGATCTTGATCTTGTAGCCCTGGATCCCGTGCTGCTTGACCAGGACCTTCTTGCCGGAGAGCGTCGGGTCTTCCTCGATCTTCCGCTTGTACGGAAGCGTCGAGACGATCTCGCGTCCGAACCCGACGCGGACGGGCCGCGTCTTGCCGAGCAGCTCGATACGCAGCTTGCCGCCGAGCGCCTTCGCGTGGACGACGACGGGGAACGGATGCGGGTTCCGAACCTTCAGGTCGACGGCCGGATAGACGACCGTCGAATCGAGCCCCATCGGGATGTACGCGCTCGGACGCGAGTGCGGCAGGCGTTCGAGGATCTCGAACCCACCGAAGAACATCGCGGCGTGGAAGGTCGACGCGACCTGGCACGTACCGCCGCCGACGCCCTCGACCATCTCGCCCTTGAAGATCTCCCAGCTCTTCTCGAAGCCGTTCGACTCGCTGCGCTCGCCGACGACATCGTTGAAGCTGATCATCTCTCCCGGGGAGATCACGATCCCATCGAGCTTCTGCGCGGCGATGTCGATGTTCTTCCCGCGCCTCTGCTGCTCGCCCGACCGCGAGAAGTACGTCTCGTATTCGGCGACGACCGTGCCGATGTCGAGGCTCGCCAGAAACGCCGACGAGATGCGCGGAGCGAACGACTTCACCGGCAACGTGATCGTCGCTGCTCGCTCGTCGCGGGCGGCGAGCTCGAGCGCGGCGATCGTCTCGTCCGCGTCGATGTACAAGCCTTCCTTCTCGCGGATGGTCTCGTGCTTTTCGAGATCGAGCCGCGCCGACACGGGCTGCGTGTCCTCGACCTCTTTCAGGGCGAGGAGCTTCGCCATCGCCGCCTCGCGGTCGATCCGCGTGAGGAGCGGGACATCCGTGCGTCCTTCGCGGGCGTCTTCAGCGGCTTCCGCTCGCGTGATCAGGTCGCCGTCCTTCCCGATCTGCAGCGCGAGCGCGGTCGTGCGATCGACGTCGACACGAATCCCGAGATCCTCGAGCGTCGCCTCGAGCACCGGCTTGTCGCGGCCGGCGAGCTGAAGCGCGACCTTGCGCCCGAGGACGGATTTCGCGCGCTCCGCCGCCATCGCGTGGATCGCTGCGGGCGTCGCGCCGTCCGGAATGCGCTCGCCCGCGATCGTGAGCCCGGGCAGGGCCGGCGTGCTCGGCAGGTAACGGGCTCTCGCCGTCAGCGCCGCCCCGACGAGGACCGCGAAGAATGCCGCGGTCAGCCCGATCCTGAGGCCCCAGCGATGCGGGCGCGCGGGCGGCAGTGCGTGGCGGGGGTGGACCGGCGGCCTCGAGTCGCCTGCGCGGGCCGTACGGGGATGTGCGCTGTTCGGAGGGTCCGGAAAGTACATCGACGACGCTTAAACGCCGTCGCCAGTATCCGTCATCCAGGGTCAAATCCCAAGAGGTCGCAGCCGGGGTCCTTCCCGTATCATTGCACGAGCGAACGGTAGCTGCGTGAAGACGTGCCCTCAGTGCAAGATGCGCTACCCGAACGAAGCAACCTATTGCTTCGTCGAGGGGTCGGACCTCGTCATGCTTCCGGATCCGAGGATCGGGACCGTCCTCGCCGGCCGTTACGTGATCGAAGAGGTCATCGGCGAGGGCGGCATGGCCACCGTCTACCGTGCGCGGCACAAGCTCACGGACAAGCAGGTCGCCGTGAAGATCATGAGCTCGATGCTCGCGAGCGACGCGATCGTCCGGGAGCGTTTCCGGCGTGAAGCGCGCTCGGCGCAGAAGCTCGCGCATCCGAACATCATCGAGATCTACGACCAGGGCGACACCGAGGACGGCACCGCGTTCATCGTCATGGAGCTGCTCCAGGGCGAGTCGCTCGCTCCGGTCACCTCGCGCGGCCCGCTCGATGTCGATCGCGCGATCCACATCATGATCCAGATCGCGCGCGGAGTCGCCCGCGCGCACGACCTCGAGATCATCCATCGCGACATCAAGCCCGAGAACATCTTCCTCTGCCGGCGCGAGGACGGCTCCGACCTCGTGAAGGTCCTCGACTTCGGGATCGCGAAGAGCCGCCAGGACTCGCGCCTCACCGGACAAGGCGAGCTCTTCGGGACGCCGCAGTACATGGCGCCGGAGCGCATCCTCGGGAAGGACGCCGGCGGATCGAGCGACATCTACGCGCTCGGCGTCGTCTTCTTCGAGATGGTCACCGGCGAGCTGCCGTTCAATGCGCCGGACGTCGCGACGTTCTTCGTGAAGCACATGGAAGAACCTCCGCCTCCCGTGCGTTCGCTCAACGCACGCGTGCCGGCGAGCCTCGACGACCTCATCCAGCGGATGCTCGCGAAGTCGCCGGCCGACAGGCCCGTCGACGCGCATCGCGTCCACCAGGATCTCCTCGACATCATCCGCGATCGCGAGGCGCTCGCTCCGCCGTCGGCCGCGGAGGAGAACGCCATCCCAACCATTCCGCCGGTGACGCTCGCGGCGGGACCAGGAGACCAATGGGCGCGGCGGATGGTGCTCCTCGAGCAGATGCTCGCGCGGGCGTTCGGTGCGAAGGCACGTGCTCCCGGCGAGCTCACGACCTTGCTCGAACGGGCGAACGCGCTCGTACGGCAGGTCGTCGCGCTGCGGATCGAGAGCTTCAAGGCGCAGGAGAGCCTCGAGCAGATCGACGCGAAGGGCCGCGAGAAGCGTACGCAGCTCGGGTTCGCGGTCGATCAGCTCGGCGTCGACGCCTCGAAGGCAAAGGAAGATCTTCGCGCTTCACGCGAGGCGGTTCGCAAGTGCGAGGAGGAGACGAAGGGCGCTCGTGAGCGCTACGAAGCGGCGCACAAGAATGCGCTGTTCTGGGAGGGTCGCTGTGGGTTCATGGAACCGTCCGCCGATCTCGCGCAGGCGTACCGGACCATTGCCGATGCCGTCGACGAGTGGATCGCGCTCCACCACGAGGCCCGTCGCTCGCAGGAGCTCGCGGAAGCCGCCGAGCGTCTCGCGAACGATCTCGACTTCCAGCTCCGCGAGCTACGCGGCGCGCTCGCGAAGCACGAGCAGGAGCTCGACGACGCACGCGACAAATGCGCGGCGCTCATCCAGGAGCACGGCGCGGAGGCCGATCGCCTCGAGATCGAGCTGCTCGAGCTGACCGCGCGCTTCTGCCAACCGCTCCGCACTCGGCCCGAGCTCGCCCCGCTGTTCAAGGAGCTCGAGACCGAAGCTGCCTGAGCAGCGCGATCAGAAGATCTCGGACATCTGCGAGGCGCGAGGGCGATCCGGAGCCGACAAAGTCGTGGGCTTCGTCCGCACGCTGCCCGCGCCGTCGATGACGATGTCCGTTCCCTTCAGGACGATCGTGCCGTCCTTCTTCAACGTGATGCTCGCGGCGCCCGAGGTGATCGCGATCGCCTCGCCGCCGTCGATCGTGACGACCTTCATCGCCCGGAGGCTCTCCTGATCCGCGATCGTCGCGCCTGAGGAGCTCGCATCCTGGGCGCGGCTCGTCGCGACGGGTGCGACGACGGCGATGGCAAGCGCGGCGAGCGACACGCCCCATCGCCACGGTCGCGAACCTGGGTTCGACGCGGCTGCGCGCAAGCGGATCTCGATCATGGTGTGGCTCCTCCAGTGTCACCGCGCGACGCGAAGATGCTTCCCGCGCGATCGATCCGAGAGTAGCAGTTCTCACGAAGGCGGCGGCGGACGAACGAGGAGCTCGAGATGACCACGGCGTGGAGCGGGGCTGCGAAGAAGAAGGCGGCGAAGGCGAGCTCGCGCGACCGGAACGCCGACCCCGGACCGCCGCCGTCGCGGGACGCGCTCCACGAGGCCGCTCTGGCGTACCTCGCCCGAAGCTCGGCCACCGCGGCGACGCTCACGCGCGTGCTCGACCGCAAGGTTTCGACGTGGGCCCGGAAGGCCGCGCGGGCCGCGCGCGATCCCGAGCTGGTCGCCGCCGACGTGGGCAGGTGCAAGGAGTCGATCGAGGCGATCATCGCGCGCTTCCGCGAAGTCGGGCTCGTCGACGACGCGGCGTATGCCGAGTCGCGCGCGCGCAGCCTCTCGCGCGCGGGTCGTTCGCGGCGCGCCATCTCCGCGCACCTCGCCGCGAAGGGCGTCGATGCCGAGACGGCGCGCCAAGTGCTCCCGAACGACGCCGGCGTCGAGCTCGCCGCGGCGCTCGCATTCGCGCGCAAGCGACGCATCGGGCCATACGCGCGCGATCCGGAGATCGATCGCGAGACGAAGCAGAAGGCGATCGCCGCGATGGCGCGCGCCGGCTTCGACTTTCGCACCTGCGAGCGCGCGCTCCGCATGGACCGCGAAGAAGCCGACGAGCGGCTGCAAGAGCATCTGCGCTACTGAACGAGCATCTGCGCTACTGAACGAGCATCCGCGCTACCGACACGCCTCAGCTTCGCGCGACCAGCGCCAGCAGTTGCTTGCCGTATTTCGCGACGAGCGCCATGCCCATCCCTGAGATGGCGAGGAGCTGCGCTTCGCTCTGCGGGCGCTCCTCGGCAATGCCGACGAGGGCGCGGTCGGTGAGGATGCGGAACGCCGGCACGCGGCGCTTCTTCGCCTCCTTCGATCGCCACGTGCGAAGCGCGGCTTCGAGCGGGGAGCCCGTCGACGAGGACGTCGAGCCGGTCGACGTCGCCTTCTTCTTCGAGCGCGTGCTGCGTCCGGGCTTGGCCGGCTTGCCTCGGCGTCCCTTCCCTCGCCCTTTCTTCCCGCTCGGCGGTGGCGTCACCAGCATCCGAAGCGGAGCCGCGGTCGATCCGTCGTGTCGCACGAGCCACACGCGCTGGAACGCGATCGTCTGTCCGTCCTTCTCGAACTCGTCGCCGACGATCTTCACCGCTCCTGCGCGAGCGAGCGCGCCCAGCACGTGATCGAGCATCTTTCGGTCGACGGAGCCGTCGCCGAAGAGGTCTCGATGGATCTGCCCCACCGCGCGGCCGTCCCGCTCGCGCAGCATCGTCATGATCTTCTTGGCGGCATCTTCCTCGACGGCGCTCGCGGCGCGGAACGAGAGCGCGATACACAGCGCGGGCGCGCAGACGTCGCACATCCCGCAAGCAAGGCCCGAGTCGTGCTGATCGCCGAAGTGGCGGACGAGCTGCAGCATCCGGCAAGCCGACGTCTCGGCGTAGCGGCGCATCTTGTCGAGCTGCTCGCGCTTGTGAGCGCGCTGCCGCTCGTAAGCGCTGCGCCACTCGGATTTGCCGCGACGGACGACGTCGCTCGCGTCGACGAGCGCACCGCCGTGCACCCAGAGCTTCTCGAGCACCTTCTCGAAGTCGTCGCTCTTGATACGCGCCTTCTTGGCGACTTTCGCCGCGAGCATCCCCTCGTCGTCGAGCACCTTGTGAACGCGCGCGAGGAGCTCGGGCTCGGGATAGTCCCGCTCGAGGAAGAACTCGTGCGTCTTCGTGTCGACGAACGAGTGGAGCATGATGGCCCGCGACGGCTTGCCATCGCGACCCGCGCGGCCGATCTCCTGGTAGTAGCCCTCGATGGAGGCCGGCAGCGCGGTGTGGATCACCGTGCGGACGTTCGCCTTGTCGATGCCCATACCGAAGGCGGTCGTCGCGATGACGACATCCAGCTTGCCGTCGATGAATGCACTCTGCACTTTTTCGCGCACGCCAGCCGAGAGCCCTGCGTGATACGCCTCCGCGCGGAATCCGCCGGAGAGGAGCGCCGCGAGCTGCTCCGATTCGCTCCTCGTAGGCGCATAGACGATCGCCGGGCGGCGCGCGGGGTCTTCGAGGAGCTGCCTGACGACGTCGGCGCGGTCACCGGGATTGCGCTCGACGACCTCGACGGCGATGTTCGTCCGCCGGAAGCCGTGGATGAACCGCTCGGGCGCTCCGAGACGCAGCTCCGAGACGATGTCGTCCTGAACGGCCGGCGTCGCCGTCGCGGTGAGCGCGATGACGGGCGCAGGTCGCAAGAGCGGCAGCCGCTCGCCGAGCATTCGATAGTCCGGGCGGAAGTCGTGGCCCCACTGCGAGATGCAGTGCGCCTCGTCGATCGCGACGAGCGTTGGCTTGCGCCGCGCGAGCATCTCCGGAAAACCAGGCACCTTGAGACGCTCCGGCGCGATGAAGAGGAAGTCGAGCGCTCCGTCGAGGTACGCACGACAGACCGCACGCGAGTCCGTTCGCTGCCGGCCGGAGTGGATGCGATCGGCCGCGAACCCTCGCCGCGTGAGCTGCGCGACCTGGTCCTCCATCAACGCGATGAGCGGGCTCACGACGAGCGTCGTCCCTCCACGCGCTATGCCGGGTAGCTGGTAGCAGAGTGACTTGCCGGCGCCTGTCGGCATCACGAGCAGGACGTCTTTGCCTCCAGCGGCGCTTCGACACACGTCTTCCTGGTACGGACGAAACGAAGAGAAGCCGAACGCCTTCTCGAGGAGCTCACCGAGATCGCTCGAACGCGCCGGCCGCGGAACGCTCGCCGTGCGAACCGCAGGTGCCTCGTCGAACCTCGACACCGGAGCCACGTCGCGCTCGCTCGCGTCGCGTCGCGCCGGAAGAGGATCGCGCGACGCGAGCGCCGTCCTAGAAAGCGCCCGTCTTCCATCGGGCTCTCGTCCTCCCGCGAGCTCTCGTCCTCCGGCGAGCTCTCGTCCCGACGTTCCCGGGTCAGGCCGCTCCGATCGCGACGTCGATCGACCGAGCGCGCGAACCGCGTCGTCCGGCGCCGTCGCTCCGCCCGAGGCGACGTTTCCGACGACGTCGCACACGTAGCGCTCGATCGCCGCCATGAACCCGTCGAGCGTCTCGTCGCCCTTCTCGACCTTCCCGAGCTTCGCCTCCCATTCGCCCGTCATCGCCGGGCTCTTCACGTGCGGATGGACGATGGCGATGAGGGCGATGCCCTTGTCCGTCGCGGCGAAGGTCTTTCCGTCGCGCACGACGTACTCGCGGCGGAGCAGCGTCTCGATCATCGACGCACGTGTCGCCGGCGTACCGAGACCACGCTCGCGCATCGCGTCCGAGATCTCCTTCTCGTCGAGCGTTCGGCCGGCAGTCTCCATTGCCGTGAGAAGCGTGGCATCCGTGAAGCGGGGGGGCGGGCGCGTCTGCTTCTTCACGGGCTTCGCGTCGACGACGCGACGGGACATCCCTGGCTTCAGTCCTCCCGGCAACGTCGGCTCGGCGCTCTTCGGATCCTTGCTCGGACGACCGAGCTTGATGTCGAGCACCTTCCAGCCTTCGTCCTCGACGCTCGTTCCGGAGCTGACGAAGCGATCGGTCACCCCGTCGCACGTGATGTCCGTCATCACGGTCGTCACGGCGTAGACGTGATCGCCATGCCATGCCGAGAGCAGGCGGCGACACACGAGGTCGTAGATCTTCCGCTCGTCGCTGGGCAGATCCTCGGGAGGCTTTCTGTCGGTGGGGATAATCGCGTGGTGATCGGACACGCGCCCGTCGTCGACGAAGCGTGGACTGAGCGGCCGCGATCCGGCCCCTGGTGCGAGCAGCGCGCGGTAAGGCGCTTCGATCGCGCTGACGATCGCGGGCAGCGTGCTCGCGATCGTGCGCGAGAGATGGCGGCTGTCGGTGCGCGGGTAGCTGATTAGCTTCCGCTCTTCGTACAGAGTCTGCGCGAGCGATAGCGTGCGCTGCGCGGTGAAGCCGTAGAGACGGTTCGCATGCCGCTGCAGCTCGGTGAGATCGTACAGCTGCGGTGGCGGAAGCCGCTTCGTCTGCCGATCGACGGACTCGATCCGCGCGGTCCCGCGGCGCGCGCGGTCGACGATGGCCTCCGCCTCCTTCCCGTCGAACGGCAGCCGCTTCGGCTCGCGCTGCGGCTTCTTCTCCTTGTCGGAAGGCGAGCCGACGTACGTGCCCTGATAGCGCTCGTTCGGGACCGCGTCTCGAGAAGATCTGCCTTGGCCATCGCTCTCCGGCGGCGCGAACGTCGCGACGACTTCGAGGTAGTCCTCCGGCACGAACGCTCGGATCTCGAGCTCGCGCGCGACGATCATCGCCAGCGTGGGCGTCTGCACGCGGCCGACGGAGAGGTTGTCGTCGTGCTGCACGCTGTAGAGCCTCGAGAGGTTCATGCCGACGAGCCAGTCGGCGCGGCTCCGCGCGCGAGCGGCGTCGGCGAGCCGATCGAAGGCCTTGCCGTCCTTCAGTGACTTGAAGCCCGTCGCGATCGCGTCCGGCGTGAGCGACGAGATCCAGAGGCGCTTGACTGGCTTCTTCGAGCGTGCGGCCTCGTAGATGTACCGAAAGATGAGCTCTCCCTCGCGCCCCGCGTCCGTCGCGCAGACGACGCCGCGAACGTCCGGATCCGCGAGGAACCGTCGAACGACGTCGTACTGATCGCGCGTCTTCTCGCCGACGACGAGCGGCCACGAATCGGGAAGCAGCGGGAGATCGTCGAGGCGCCAGCGCTTCCATGCGGGGTTCATCTCGTGCGGCTCGGCGAGCGCGACGAGGTGGCCGATCGCCCAGGTCACGATCCAGCCGTTGCCGCTGAAGTGCCCCTCTCCGCGGCTGCGCGCGCCGAGCACCTGCGCGATGTCGCGCGCGACGCTCGGCTTTTCGGCGAGGATCAGGACACTCATCGGCGCGCTCGCGTCAGCTCGTCCGGGCGTCGTGCGCCGAAGCGGCGTCGCTCTCTACGTCAGCCGGCATCGCAGACTCGAACACGACGTCCTCGCGCGACACGAAGCGACGCTTCATCGTCGCGATCGCCTCGGCGCTCTGGTCGACGAGCACGAACCGGCAGCCGTGCTCGAGCGCCGCGTCGCCAGTCGTCCCGCTCCCGGCGAAGAAGTCGAGCACGACCCCACCTTTCGGCGCCGACGCGCGGACGATCCGACGGAGGATCCCGAGCGGCTTCTGCGTCGGATACCCGAGCTTCTCCTTGCCCGTCGGGCTCACGATCGTGTGCCACCACGTGTCCGTCGGAAGCTTGCCGAGCGCGGCTTTCTCCGCGCCGACGAGGCCGGGCGCCATGTACGGGATGCGATCGACCTCGGAGACGTCGAAGTGGTACCGCTGCGGATCCTTCGCGAAGAAGAGGATGTTGTCGTGCTTGGCCGGCCAGCGCTTCGTCGTGCGCGCGCCGTAGTCGTAGGCCCAGATGATCTCGTTGATGAACGACGCGCGCCCGAAGATCCGGTCGAGGAGGATCTTGCAGTAGTGCACCTCGCGGTAGTCGATGTGGAAGTAGAGGCTGCCGGTCGGCGCCAGCACGCGGTGCGCCTCGCGGAGCCGCGGCTCGAGGAACGCGAGATAGTCGTCGAACGAATCGGAGAACCCTGCGTCGGTCCCGACCCGCTCGGTCCGATACCGGCGGCCCGCGAAGCCGGTTCGATCGCCGACGGCATCGTCACGGACGGTCCGCAAACGCTCGCGCTTCTGGACGCGCCCTGTGTTGAACGGCGGATCGATGTAGACGAGATCGATCGATGCATCCGGCATCGACCGCAAGACGTCGAGACACTCCCCGTGGACAACCCGGCTCTTCACTGCGCTCGGCCGACTCTATCGACCAGCGCGACCCCGTCAATCACGCTCGCGGGATCCCCCAATTTGGGAAGCGGCCTGAGACCCTCTCAGCGACCTTCTCCTCGGCCTCGTGGCGCTCGTCAATCGATCGCGAAGCAGTACAGGCGTCCTTCGCCCTTGTTCTGGCCGATCGCTTGTTGCGAGCAGCCGTAGCTCTTCGTCGAGTCGTTCCAGCGCGAGCCGAGGATGATGCTCGTTTGCGACGCGGCATCGCCGACGCGCGCCTGCTGGTTGCCCGCCGCCGAAGTCCAGTTCTGGCAGGTCTGAGGTAGAGCTGTGCCGTCCTGCTTCGAGCCCGTGAGGATGCTGACGGCGTTCGGGGGGATCGCTGCGCCCTTCTCGTCGACGACGTCGGCGTTCGACGGGATGAAGGTGTACTCGTGCAGCGCCGCGACGTTCGCCGCGACGACTGCCCCCTTCTGGTTCAGCCACGGCCCCGTCCCGATGCGATCCTTGGCGTTGACGCCCTCCCCGCTCAGGTACGCGTGCCACGTGTGATCGCCGCCGCCGACGGCAGCCGCGAGGTCCTGACATTTTTTGTCCGCCCCGGCGAGCCCGCCGAGGTTTCCGCCTTGAGCGCCGCTTCCGGTGCTCGTGACGAAGAATGTCATCGTCGACTTGGGCGGCGGTCCGGGATTCTGCGCGGGGGGCGCATTGTCGTCGGCGCTCGGAGCGGGAGCGGGCGTCCCCTTGTCTTCTCCGCCTCCCTTCGCGGCCGGCGTCGGCTCCTCGCTCGAGTCGCCGGGGGTCTCTTCCCCCGCGCCATCTTCGAGCGTGGTGGAGGGCCCCTTGCTGGAGCATCCCTGAACCAGGGCGAGAAACGCGGTGAATCCAAGGGCAAGTGCGAGGCGCATGCAGACTTCTCCGTTCGCTCGATCGTCGAGAGCACACGGAAGCAATCGCCGAGCCGCATCCTCGGCGCGCCGCGTTCTCACCCTGCCGCGTTCCTCTTGTAGAAGGATCCCCGGCTTCGGTTAGAAGGACGGTCAGCTTCGAGAAGGACGGACAGCTTCGATGACCCTGGATGTTTCTCTTCCCGCATCGCTCGTCGAGACGCTCGTCCGCCGCCTCGGGACCGCAGCCCCGCCACCTCGTCCTCGAGCTCGTCCGGTCCACGTCGTCTACGGAGGCGCGCATCTCTTCAAGGCGGCGACGATCGCGAAGCTCGGTGAGCGCGCGCGGAGCGCGATGGATGCGTGGGCCGGTGATGCGCCGACATTCGGTCGCACGATCGGCGTGAGCGATGCGTCCGTCGCGCAGCAGGTGATGGCGCGCGTCCTCGACAAGCTCGCGTGCCGGCCGGTCGAGGCGACGTGCATCGACTTCGAGGACGGCTACGGTCCACGAACGAACGAGGAAGAAGACGCCGAAGCAATCCGCACCGCGGCTGAGCTCGCCCAGACGAGCGCGCCCGACACGCAGATCGGGATCCGGATCAAAGCCCTCTCCGGCGCAACGATCGAGCGGGGACTTCGCACGCTCGATCTGTTCGTGACGACGTTCGCGAAGGCCACGCGCGGCGAGCTGCGCGAAGGCTTCAGCGTCACGCTTCCGAAGGTCGTCCGGTCGGAGGAGGTCTCCGCGCTCAGTGACGTCCTCGATCAGCTCGAGCGATCGCTCGGCATCACGCGCCCGATCGAGATCGAGCTCATGATCGAGTCACCGCGCGCGCTCCTGATCGACAGCGGCCTCGCGATCCCGCCCCTCCTTGCGGCGGCCCGTGGGCGCGCCGTCGCCGTGCATCTCGGCGCGTACGATCTCACCGCCGAGCTCGGCGTGACGGCGGGCGATCAGCGTCTCGATCACCCCTACTGCGATCTCGCGCGGATGTTGCTCCAGCTCGCGACGGCGGGCACGGACGTCGGCGTCTCCGACGGCGCGACGACGACGCTCCCGATCCCGCCGAAAGGCGCGTCGGCGGAGGAGAGCGCGGAGGCCGTTCGCCGCGCGTGGGCGCTTCACGCCGCCAACATCCGGCGCGCGATCGATGTCGGAATCTTCCAGGGATGGGACCTGCACCCCGCGCAGCTCCCTGCGCGCTACGGCGCGCTCTTCGCGTACTTCCTCGAGCGGAAGGAGGCGATGACGACACGGCTTCGCTCGTTCGTCGAGCACGCGACGCGAGCTTCGCGGGTCGGGCAAGTCTTCGACGACGCAGCAACGGGCCAGGGACTGATGGTGTTCTTCGCGCGAGGCCTCGCATGCGGAGCGCTCGACGAGAGCGACGTCCGCGCGACGACGCTCGCACCGGAAGAGCTCTCGCGCTCGTTCGCAGAGATCGTCGCCTCGCGGGCGCGCCAAGAGGGATCGCGATGATGCTCGTGCGCCGCGCGCGCAACGCCGAGGAGGAGGCCGAGCACCTCCTTCAGCTCTACGGCAACGACGCTCCGAAGATCCTCGCACTGCTCGAGTCGCAGCTCGGAAGCGTCACGTCGCGAGCGCAGATGCTGCTCCAACTCGCCGGTCTCACCATCACCGTCACGGGCTTCAGCGGCGCGCACATCGCGCAGAGCGGCCGGCTCGCGGCGATCCTCGTCGTCTCCGGTCTGGTGATCGTCCTTCTCGCCGCGTCGCACTCGCTGGGAGGCATCCTTCGGATCCGCTGGGCGACGCAGCTCGCGCCGTGCCCTGCCCGCGACGCGATCGTCGCCGCCATCCGCATGCGTGACCACAAGACGCGCGTCTTCTCGCAGTCGATCGCCCTGCTCATCGTCGGGCTCGCGCTCTACATCGGCAGCGTTGCGCTGCTGCTCGTCGGAAACCTTCCGGTGCGGTGAAGCCTCGAGCTCGACCACAGCGAGCTTCGCGCCCCCGCTGCCGATGCGTCGCGACTGTGACGAGGACGCCGGGCCGTCTAGGATCCGCGGTCGATGTCGTCTCGCAGTCTGCTCACGCTGCTCGCGTGCACTCTCCTCGCCTGCGGTGGTGCTTCGAACCAGGCGAGCCCCGGTCACCCGGCGTCGGGCGGTGATCAAGTCGAGGAGCGCGTCGTCATCGAGCGACAGGCCGACGGGAGCATCAAGAAGACGACGATCCGCACGACGAAGCGCACCGTACCTGCCTCGCCGCCGCCCGCCCGTCCGGCGGATCCGTATCCGTCCGATCCTCTCGTGAAGTACAACGTCGAGCGCGTGAACGCGTACCGCGCGCAGAAGGGGCTCGCGCCGGTCCTCTACGACGCGAAGATCAGCGCCTTCGCGCGTCGCGGATCGGAGCAGCTCTCACGTGATCACAGCCCGCATGCACACTTCGCGGCGAACGCGAAGGGCGCCCCCGGCTTCGGCTCACGTGCCGCAGAGAACCAGGGCGACCCGAACGGCGTGCCCGCGCTCGACGGCAATACGCTCCGTAACGGCCAGAAGCAGATCGACATCATGCTGAAGCTCATGATGGACGAGGGCCCGGGTGGCGGGCACTACGACAACATGATGAACGCGCGATTCCGCCGCATCGGCATCGGCCTCTTCTATGCGGGCGGAAAACTCTACATGACCAACGATTTCTCCGACTGAATGCGAGACGAAACGATCCTCGTTTGAGGCTTGCGAACGAAGCCTCGGCTGTGAATCCTCGTACCGCAACGCCGGGCCTCGGGCATCACGAGGCTCTGCGAGACGACGCTCCTTGTACGGAGGCTCGATCAATGGTCGAAAGCGCGCTCGCTTGCGGACTGTGTGGAGCGGGAAAGCAGCCATCCGAGCTCTCACAGAGCGGTGCATGCCTCCGTTGCGGAGCTTCGGTGCGGCCTTCGGCGTCGAACGCGCGGCCTGGGTGCGCGTCGTACGATCGCTCCAGCCGGCACGACGGTGAAGATGCGGCGCGGATCCCGCTCACCCCGCAGGCGGTGCTCGATCTCCTCCGGCAGCACTTCGCCGAGGTGGACTCGATCTTCGTGCATCCGTACGTGCCCGCGATGAAGGAGAACGCGGCGCGCGTGGCGTACGCCGCGCAGCTTCCGCCGAACGAGCCGGTCCTCGCGCTCTACGAGACGCACGTCCTCGACGCGTCCGTTCACGAAGGCTTCGTCGTGACGCCGCTACGCGTCTGCTGGAAGAACGCCGGCGAGGCAACGAGCTCGATGCCGTGGAGGGACCTCGATCCCGATCAGCTCTACCTCGACGGGCTCCGACTCTTCCTCGGCGACGAGGCGATTGCGTTGCCCGAGCCCGAGGTGCAGGACGCCTGCGCGAACGCGTTCCACGTGCTGGCGCTCTCCGGTCTGCCGCCACGTCCGATCGCCTCGGGACGCGTCCTCGCTCGCGATACGAGCCCCGATCTCGGTCGTGCATCCGACGACAGCGATCACAGCGGCCTGCGCGTCTCGACGCGCCGGAGCGCGACGCCGCCCCCGCCGTACACGACGTCGTACTTCGCATACGCATCCCACGCCCAGTCGCAGGCGCCCAATTGCTCCTGCTGGCATTGCCACACGCCGCTCTACGAGACAGCGCCGCAATGCTCGTTCTGCGGCGCCGAGCCGATGCCGACCGGGTGGCTTCGCACCGGTTGAGCCCGATCTGGTGGCCCGATCCGTTCTGCGGCACACTGGGGACCTCGGAACGAGAGGGGTGGCAACGATGAACTTCAAGGGAATGATCGGGCTCGCTGCAGTCGTCTTTGCGGCGTCGATGGGCTGCGTGAAGACGGGCACGGTGGCCGAGAAGCAGCCGGTCGCGAGCCTCGCTGCGTACAAGAGCGCTTCGATCTCGGTCGACGCGCCTTCGGAGATGAAGAACAGCGAGAAGTACAAGTCGGACTTCAACAACGCGCTCGCGATGCGTCTCAAGGAGAAGCGGATCTTCATGGACGTGACGCCCGACGGCGGTGACGTCGCGATCAAGGTGAAGATCACGAAGATGGACACCGGCAGCGACGTGATGCGTGCCGTCGGCCCCGCGAACAGCGGCGCGTCCGAGGTCTCCGCGACGGTCGAGCTGTTCGACAAGGAGTCGAAGGCGATCGGCGCGTTCGACGTGACCGGGAACTCGAAGAAGAACGTGCAGACGAGCGTCGGCGGCGTGAACACCGCCGCGATGGAAGACTCGACCAACAAGGCGATCGAGGCGGCCGCCGAGGAGATCGCGCTGTATCTCGAGAAGAAGCGCTGACCGAAGCTCAGCCGTCGGCGGGCTTCTTCCCCGCCGACGACTTCTTCGTCGTCGCCTTCTTCGTGCCGGCCTTCTTCGGGAGAGCCGGCTTCGCGGAGGACGGCTTCGCGGAGGACGGCTTCGCGCCGGTCTTCTTTGCGGTCGCCTTCTTCGCAGGCTTGGCGCTGGTCTCGCCGGCGGGAGGACGCTTCGTCGTCGTCTTCTTCGCGGGAGCCTTCGCGGCGCTCGCGGCCTTCTTCGCCGCCGCGGTCTTCTTCGGCTCGGCAGCCTTCTTCGGCTCGGCAGCCTTCTTCGGCTCGACGGCCTTCTTCTTCGGCTCGGCGGCCTTCTTCTTCGGAGCCTTCTTCGATGCGGCGACGGCGGGCCGAGGCGCCGCTTCTTCCGCGGCCTCCGCCTCGGCCGTTTCCTCGACGCGCGCCGGCTCCGGCTCTTCGATCGGGCTGACCGGCGGCTCGAACGGATGCGCGAGCGCTTCTTGGATGGCGACGCGCGCGCGGCGGTCTTTCATCTCGACGACGCCGTACGCAATCGCGCCGACGATCTCGGTCGTCCCGGCGCGGA
This sequence comes from Pseudomonadota bacterium, assembly GCA_023402175.1. Taxonomy (GTDB): domain Bacteria; phylum Myxococcota_A; class Polyangia; order Polyangiales; family Polyangiaceae; genus Labilithrix. The sequence continues at coordinate 15,240 of JAEXCN010000133.1, forward strand.
AGATCGTCCCCGCATCACCGGCATAGCGGAGAACATCGAAAAGAGGCGCCGCCGGGTGCTCGGCGTCGACGAGGACGTGATGCTCCAGCGTGCCCGCGAACGAGTCCTCGACCTCACCGTCGAGCCGCTCCTCGGGCTCGAGATCACGGCCGTCCCATGCCTTGCCCGCGAGCCGCAGCTGCTGCTCGACGATGGGACCGAGATCGAAGATATCCGCGTCCTTCGTGACCGCGAGCGTGCGGAGGCGGAGCGGTCGCGCCGGGAACCCATGGGCGCGGCGCATCGCATCGTCGAGCCGCTCCGGATCCGGCGCGGGGCCGGTCGAGCCCTCGAGGGCCGCGCGGACGACGTCGGAGGGGAGCTCGTCGAGCTCCTCGAATGCCTTGAAGACGTCCTCACTCGACAGCTTGTCGAGCGACTCGACGATCGCGCGCGCGCGATCCACGAGCCGGTCGTGGTCGGCGTCAGGGCGCGAGCTCATCGGTAGCTCCAGCTGGACCGAGCTGTCGGCCACCGCCCCTCGGGAAGTGGCGATGCCGTTGGGCTTCATACTGCCGTTCTCGATCACAGTTCGCTTCGACACGTCTTCCTCGGGCTCGCCGCTCCGTCCCTTCTCGGCTTCGTCGGACACATCGGCGCGCACGCTACCAGGAAGTCTGGCCACGCGTGGGTGGTTTGACGATGCGGCTCAGGTTCGTGCGGTTCGTAGCCCTCAGAAGGCGCGTTCGCGCAGCGCCAGCCCAGCTATGACGAGCTCGCGACGGCGATGCCGATCTGCTTGCGGAGCCTCGCGTACCGGTCGGACACGACGAAGCTCATGAGATCGTCCATCTTCTCGTCGACGTGGGCCTGGTCCTCGAGCGAAAAGACGTTGTGGGCGGCGCGGAGATCGTTCGCGAGCAGGAGCCCGGCGCGCGCGACGGTGCGGTCGGTCGCGTTCGCCCAGCGCTGCAGGTTCGTCCGCCCACCTTCTTCGACGAAGCGAAGGAAGTGACCGCGCAGACGGTCGACGGCGGCCGGCTCGAGGATCGGCTCGATCGCCTTCGCGATCGGCACCACGAGCTGCTTCACCTGCGTGCTCAGAGGAAGGCCCGGGTTTCCGATCGACAGCGCTGCGAGGAAGATGTCCTCGAGGCCGCGCGCCGACGGCACGAGCATCTTGACGAAGTGCTCCTCGCGGTAGCTCGCGAGATGACGCCCCGCGATGAAGGCGAGCTCGGCAGCGGAGCGTCCGGAGAGGGCCTGCGCGCCGATGCGTGAGACCGGCGGCACGCCCGGCACCATCTCGACGAGCCCGTCGTAGTCGGGATCGGCGAACAGTCCCGGCGAGTGCATGCCGAGGATGGCCGATGCCCAGTGGAAGCACCGCACCGCCTGCACGGTCGTCGTTGCGGGATCCTGCTTCCGTGCGGGATCGACCTTCACGAGCTGCTTGTCGCGTCGCATGGCCGACAGTCGTCCGAGGAGGACGGCCGACACGACGACCGAGAAGATCTCTCCGACGAGTGGCTCCTCCTCCGGATGGAACAGGAGACGCTTCCACGCTTCCTGCGTGACGGACGCCGACGGTCGGATCAGCGCCGCCTCGCGGTGCGCGACGTAGTGCTCGTTCTCCTCGGAGCTCGCGGCATTCAGATAGGCGAGCACCTGCGCCACACACCATTGCCGGTCGCGATCGCCGGCCTTCTTGTAGAGTCGGAACAGCGCGTGGAGCGAGTCGACGTCACGCGGGTCGTGCCGGACGCGGCGCGCGAGCTCCGCGGGATCGTCGTCCGGAACGCTCGCCCTCGGCGCGGCGACGTCCGAGAAGTCGACCTCGACGCTGACGTTCGCCCGCGCATCCTCGAGCTCGCGCTCGAGCTCGAGGATGCGATCCTCGAGGAACCTGATCCGGCGCTCGAGGGCGAGCGTGCGCTGATCCGTCGCGATCTCGAGCGGAGCGATCGTCGCAGGAGCCGGCTCGTCGACGAAGGACAGGTCCTTGATCACGATGCGGTGCCGCGCTTCGTAGGCGGCCTGGAGAGCCTGCTCGAGCTTGCGAAGGCGCGCACGGTCGAGGCCGAGGTTGTCGGCCATCTTGTCGAGGCGGTTGCGCTCCTCCTGCGTGATGATGCCGTCCTCGATGACCTCGGCGAAGAGCTCCTCGTACATCGCTTCGAGCTTGCCGTGCCGCAGGTTGCCGGCGATCTCGCCGACCTCGAAAGATGCCTGGTGAGTGAACGTCGCTTCTGTCTCGCTCATGCGGCTGCCCCTTGTTGCTCGGCCGCGCGCTTCCCGGGCCGAGCAGGTCTGAGCGCCCATACTCCCCCGCATCGGTGCCGCAAACAACGCCGGACGCGCGTGAGGGGGCGAATGGCGGGCTCCCCCATGAGGAAGTGGTTCGTCGGCCGGAAAATTCGATACGCTACGTCGCGAAAGCGGTCGTTCTCTCGATCGCCCACCTTCGCGCTCTTCCATGAGTCACGAGTCGATCGACGATCTCTACGCGCGATGGCAGCGCAATCCGGACGCGGCGGAGACCACCGCGCTGTGCGATGCGCTGCGCGGTGGTCATCGGCCCGACCTGGTCGATATCGTCGGCAGCCACGCTTCGCGGCAGCTCGACGTCCGCGCGCTGCTTGCCGCTGCACGGATGTACATCGGCTCGAGTCGTCTCGACGACGCTCAGAGCGTCCTCCTTGCCGCCGGCCGGCTCGCTCCTCGTGACGGCGAGGTCTATCGCTGGCTCGGAGAGGTCCTCCTCCGCCGAGGTGATGCAGAGCGCGCGGAGAAGGTGTTCGAGAAAGCTCTGCAGTTCGGCGTCGACGCCGGTGCGAGATCTCTCCTCGAACGTGCACGCGCGCTCGTCCCGCTGCAGCGGACATCCGGCATGGCCGCCGTCTCGCAGTCGTTCGCGCGCGCGAGCGCACCGGAGCGCCCGGCCCCGCGCGCCGAGCCGTTGCCGGACGTGAAGGGCCTGCCGACGATGGGCCGGCAAGGAAGCCGGCGACTCGTCCCCGCCGAGTCGGACGAGGACGTGGAGACGCAGGTCCGGAAGAACGACGACGTCCGAGCCGCGATCGAAGCGGCACTGGCTCCGATCGCGGCCGCTCCGATGCCTGCCGCGGGACGCCCAGCGTCGGTGAAGCCACCTCCCCTTGCGGCACCTCCTCCCTCGGCTCCGCCTCCCCCGCTCGCCCCTCCGCGATTCGCGCGCAACATGCCGCCGATGGCGGCGCCCGACGACCTCGTCTTCACGACGCCGACGCGTGGGCTCGGCTTCGACGTCCAGCCGAAGCCGCAGACGCGCGAGAGCGATCTCGAGCCGATCGATCTCCTCTCCGACGTCGGGCCGCTCCCGAGCGCACCGCACACGCGCCCGCATGCGAGCGCGTCGACCGCGGCGTTCGGCTCGGGGCCGGGCGCGGACTCGTCGCTGCCGCTCGCGGCGGCGCGTCCTGTCGGCGGCTCGCTCCCGCGGCGGGAGCCACCGGTCAATCCACTCTTGCTCGAGGCGCTCGCGCGTCCGAGCCCGCAGCTCGGCGGTGCACCGATCCCGGAGCCGCGCGACGTCCTCGATGCGCTGCAGATCGCCGGCGTCTACGAGCCGGACGGAGCGATCGCGCCGCAGGCTTTCACGTGGGCGAAGCCCGAACGCGCTCGCCGCCTCTTCGGGCTGGTGACGTTGATCGGTCTCGCCGTCGTCCTCGTCGGGATCGGTACCGGGACGTACTTCTACGTCATCGACAAGCGCGCGAAGCAGCATCTCGAGGCCGAGCAGCTTCTCGCGAAGGTCGACGCGGACCTCCAAGCAGGCGACACGAAGCTCCTCGAGCCTGCGGAGAAAACGATCTCCAAGTCCTTCGAGCTCGAGTCGCGATCGCCGCACGCGGCGCTCACGTGGCTACGCGAGCGCGCGCTCGTCGGCCTGCTGAAAGGCGGCGGTGACGTCGCGTTCGAGGACGGTGCCCAGCGCGCGAAGACCGTCGGAATCGAGGAGAAGAAGATCGCGTTCGCGTACGTGGCCTCGTTTCTCTTCCAGGGAGACACGGCAGGCGCGGCGGCGACGATCGCGAAGTGGGACTCGGCCGCGCAGGACGACGCGTGGTTCCAGCTCCTCGCGGGCGCGACCTTCGAGCACGCCGGTGACACGCGCGCGCTCGAACGTTACGCGGCCGCGGTGAAGCTCGATCCAGAGCTCATCGTCGCTCAGTTCATGCTCACGCGCGCGATGGCGATCGACGGCGATCCGCGTCGTGCCGCCGACCTCGCGAAGGAGTTCCGCATCCGCTACCCGGCGCGCGCCGAGGGCGCGGCGCTCGTGGCGCTCGCGTGGAGCCGCGATCCGCTACGCGGCGAGGAGCCACCGGAGATCAAGGACGTCACCGAGAAGGGCGAGGAGCTCCCGATTTCGCTCCGCGCCGTGCCGCACGCCGCGCGCGCGATCCTCGCGCTCCACAAGGGCGCCGTCGACGACGCGAAGCCTCATCTGCAGAAGGGCCTCGAGGTCGTCGACACCCCTGGGATCGCGGCATGGCTCGGGAGCATCGCCCTCGTCATGGGCGACGAGAACCTGGCGCGGAAGGCGGCCCTCACCGCCGTCTCCTTCTCCGCGGTCTATCCGCCGGCACGTGTGCTCGCGGCACGTGTCGCGCTGCTCGGCGCGCGCCTCGACGAAGCGCTCAAGGCCGCCGAAGACCTTCCGCCGAGCTCCGCCGACGTCGCGATCGTGACCGCCGCCGTCGCGTACGAGAAGCTCGACGGCGAGCGCATGAGCCGCGCGTTCGACGCGGTACCGGACGAAGCCAAGAAGTCGCCGTTCGCGATCCCGCTGACGCGCGGACAGGCGCTGCTCGCGGGCAACCTCGGTGTCCTCTCGAGCGACAAGGTGAAGGACATGTCCGACGACGAGGCGCCGTGGGCGGACCTCGTCGCGATGGACTGGGCGCTCGACTCGGGCGATGTCGAGCTCGCGAAGAAGATCGCCGACCAATGGCGCGGCGACTCGCGCTCGATGCGCGCCGTGCGCCTGGCCCGCCTCGCGCGCTACGAAGGAAAGCTCGAAGACGCCGACAAGCTGAGTCGAGTCGCGCTCGAGACCGGCACGGTGACGATGCGCTCGCTCACCGAGCGCGTCTTCACGCTCGTCGCCCTGAAGCGCGATGCCGATGCGCTCGCCGTGTTCAAGACGTATCCGAACGTCGGTGGACCGCTCGCGAAGTGGCTACGCGCTTACGCGACGGCATCGCACGGCAAGATCGACGAAGCGCGTGCGATCGTGTCGCAAGAAGACCCGCCCCCCGCGGCCGCGGCGATGCCGGCGCGGATCATCGCAGCTTCCGCGTACGCGGCGATGAAGGACCCGCGACACGGAAACGACTACACGAAGGCGATCGTGCAGGCCGGCTTCGCGAACCCCGACGTCGCCTTCGCGGCCGAGAAGCTGGGTCTCGGCAAAGTCGTGCGCCGCGCGCGCTAGCTCGAACCGTCAGCGTCAGCGGTACGGCGGCTGCGGGCGGCCCGGGCCCATCTGGGCGGCCTTCGCGTTCGCCTGCTCGATCATGTTCTTGAGCTCGTCGGGCTCGGTCGACTGGTTGAGCGCCTGCTCGAAGGTGATGAAGCGGCGCATGTGCAGGTTCAGGAGCGACTGGTTCAAGGTCATCATCCCGTACTTCTCCTGGCCGACCTGCATCGAGCCGTAGATCTGGTGGATCTTGTTCTCGCGGATCAGGTTCCGGATCGCGACGTTCGGGACCATGATCTCCATCGCGAGACAGCGGCCCGGCGCGCCCGCACGCGGCAGCAGCTGCTGCGTGATGACGCCCTGGAGCACGAATGACAGCTTGTTCCGGATCTGGTCCTGCTGGTGCGGCGGGAACACGTCGATGATGCGGTTGATCGTGGAGACCGCGGTGTTCGTATGGAGCGTCGCGAACACGAGGTGACCGGTCTCGGCGATCGTGAGCGCTGCCTCGATCGTCTCGAGGTCGCGCATTTCACCGACGAGCACGACGTCGGGGTCCTGGCGGAGCACGTAGCGGAGCGCGCCCTTGAAGTTCATCGTGTCCTGCCCGATCTCGCGCTGGTTCACGACCGCCAGCTTGTGCGGGTGCAGGTACTCGATCGGGTCCTCGATCGTGAGGATGTGGACGCGCTGCTCGCTGTTGATCTTGTCGATGATCGACGCCAGCGTCGTCGACTTTCCGGAGCCCGTCGGTCCGGTGACGAGCACGAGGCCGCTCGGCTTGTTCGCGATCTCGGCGATGATCGGCGGAAGCCCGAGCTCATCGAACGACAGGATCTTGAACGGAATGGTTCGGATCGCGCCGGCGACCGCGCCGCGCTGGAGGTACACGTTCGCGCGGAAGCGAGAGAGGTTCTTCACGCCGAAGGAGAGATCGAGCTCGCTCTCCTTCTCGAAGTGGATCTTCTGCTCCTCGGTCATGATCGAGTAGCAGAGCTGCTTCGTGTCGACCGGCGTGAGCGGCGGGAGCTTCAGGGGAATGACCTCACCGTCGATGCGCAGCAGCGGCGGCGCGCCGGCGGTGATGTGCATGTCGCTCGCGCCTTTCTCCACCATCGCCTTGAGGAGCTGATGGAGGTTCACCCGAACGTCTGCGCCTTGCGTCATCTCGTACCTTTCCTCGATCCCCCGGAGACCCTCGGATCGTACAGCTCCTGTCCGCGGGATTCACCCTCCTCGAAGATCTTGGTCGGATCGAAGCGGTCGGCGTTACGCTCAGCACGTGTCCGACCGGCGCCTCAGCCACTTCGCGCTCATGGCTGCGCTGACGACGGCCTCGTGTTCGCTCTTCACGGACCTAGGCGGGCTTTCGAGCGGCGAGCCGTTGCCGACCTACCACGACGCGCAGACGGACCAGCCCCAGACGGACGGCGGCGACGGGCTCGATACCGGCGGCACGTCCGACGGGGGCGCCGGCCAGGACGCTCCAGCCGGCCGCCTGTGTGAAGGACGCTCGGCGCGCTTCTGCACCGACTTCGACGAGGTCGACATCTCGAGTCTCCCGATCGAAGCAGACAACGCGAAGGTCACGCTCACACAGACGACCTCCTTCTCCGCGCCGACCTCGATGCTCGTCGAGATGAACACTCCGGCCGCAAGCTCCGGGAGAGGCGCGCTGAGCCTCGGGCTCGGGACAGCCGGGTCGAAGCTGCACGTCGCGCTCGACATGCGGGTGAGCGAGCACTCGATCGACTACACCGAGTCGCTCGTCATCCGGTCGACGAACGGCGACCAGAGGTGCGACATCTACCTCGCGCTCATGACGGACCACTTCGTCCTCGAGTCAGGGTGCCCAGGGAATCAGCAGGTGGAGATCGCACCGATCCCGTTCAACCAATGGGTGCACGTCGACATCACGGTCGACACCGCAGCAGCCAAGGGGACGATCATGATCGATCAGACGCAGAAGACGTTCGCCATGCCGGCGATCTTCGCGAACGGATTCCTCTCCGTCGTTCCCGGCGTGTACTACGCGAAGCCGGCGAGCGGTCCGATCCGGCTCGCCATCGACAACGTCGTCGTCGAGTGACGTTCGCGACGACGCGTTCGGATCCAAGCGCGTCTCGCGCCGGCGTCAGTCGGACATCGTGACGCGGAGGATCTCCTCCGTCGTCGTGACGCCCTCGAGGACCTTCAGGATGCCCGCCATGCGGAGAGTGATCATGCCCTGCTTGATCGCGGCGGCCTTCAGCTCCGCGGTCGACGAGCCCTGGAGGACCATCTCCTTCAGGGTGTCGTTGAAACGCATGACCTCGTAGAGCGCGACGCGGCCCTTGTAGCCGGTGCCGTTGCAGGTCCGGCAGCCGAAGCCCTTCACGAGCCGGCCCTGGGCCATGTTGACCTGCTCGGGCGTGAATCCGAGCTCGACGAGCGCCTGCGGCTCGATCTGGATCGGCTGGCGGCAGTCGGCACAGGCCTTCCGCGCGAGACGTTGCGCGAGGACGAGATTGACCGACGCCGTGATGAGGAACGGCTCGACGCCCATATTGAGGAGGCGCGAGATCGTCGCCGGCGCATCGTTCGTGTGGAGCGTCGAGAGCACCAAATGGCCCGTGAGCGCCGCCTTGACCGCGATTTCCGCGGTCTCGAAGTCACGGATCTCGCCGACCATGATGATGTCCGGGTCCTGGCGGAGGAACGCACGGAGCGCCATCGCGAAGTTCAGGCCGATCTCGTCGTGCATCTGAACCTGGTTGATGCCCGCGAGGTTGTATTCGACGGGATCTTCGGCGGTGCTGATGTTCGAGACGACCTTGTTCAGCTCGCTGAGCGCCGAGTAGAGCGTCGTCGTCTTGCCCGATCCGGTCGGCCCCGTGACGAGGACCATGCCCCACGGCTGACGGATCGCCCAGAGGAAGTCCTCGAGCGGCTTCGCGTCGAACCCGAGCTTCGTCATGTCGAGCTGCAGGTTCCCCTTGTCGAGGAGGCGCATGACGATCTTCTCGCCCCAGAGCGTCGGGAGGACGCTGACGCGGAAGTCCATCTCGCGGCCCCTGCCGAGCTTGAGCTTGATGCGTCCATCCTGCGGGAGGCGGCGCTCGGCGATGTCGAGCTGGCTCATGATCTTGAGACGGCTCGCGATCGCGTTCTTCAGCTTCAGCGGCGGCGTCATCTCCTCCACGAGGACGCCGTCGACGCGGTAGCGGACGCGGAGCTTCTTTTCGTACGGCTCGATGTGGATGTCGCTCGCGCCCTTCTTGATGGCGTTGAGCAGGATCATGTTCACGAGCCGGACGACGGGCGCATCCTCGCTCGCCTTCTCGAGCTCGAGGACGTTCAGCTCCTCTTCGTCGCCGGTGAACTCGATCTCCGACTCGTCGAAGCCGGCCATGACCTCGTCGTACGAGGGGCCGGCCGAGTAGTAGCGTTCGACGGCGTTCGCGATCGACGTCTCGCTCGCGATGACGGGCTCGATGTTGTAGCCGGTGAGGAACTTGAGATCGTCGATCGCATGGAGGTTCGTCGGATCCGCCATCGCGACGATGAGCGAGCTGCCCGCGCGCGACACCGGGATGACGCGGTGCTTCTCGCACTGCTCCTTCGACACGAGCTTCAAGATTTCCGCGTCAATCTCGTATTCCTCGAGATTGATCGTCGGGACGCGGTACTGCTGCGACAGGAAGTTCGTGATCTCCTGGTCGCTGATGAACCCGAGGCGCGCGAGCGTGTAGCCGAGGTTCTGGCCCGAACGGTTCTGCTCGTCCTGGGCTTGCCGGAGCTGTGCGAGGGAGATCAGCTTCTCGCGGACGAGCAGCTCACCGAGCCGGTTCGTGTTCGACATCGAGACACAAGCGTCGATGATGCGAAAAAATTCGTCAACGGCTCGCTGACGAGCCTGTCGACGCGGCGGATGACTACGCCCGCGCCCACATCTCCCGACCCGCCGGCGCATGGACCGATTTCTCCTCGTCGGCGCGAGGTCGGCTCGAGCACACGCCCCCGCGAGGCCACGCCGCCACATGCGCCAGATAACCCGCCGTCTCGACAACGAAACGGCGACGAACGACGCGCGGCAGGCTGGCATCGCCGTTGATCGACTCCATCGCCATCAGGCGGCCTCGGTATCGGTCGGCGGCATGGGCACCGCCGACCTGGCGGCAGCCGCCGTGTAGGAATCCGCGATGAGCTCCGGAACGAACACCCAATCGGTCAGGATCAACGCAAACGGCGCGTGGATCGAAGGCGATCTCGGCGTGCCCGACGACGCGCGCGGCGTCGTGCTCTTCGCGCACGGAAGCGGAAGCAGCCGCTTCAGCCCGAGGAACAGGTTCGTCGCGGAGGTGCTGAACAGCGCGAAGGTCGCGACCCTCCTCGTCGACCTGCTCACCTCCGAGGAGGAGCGGATCGACGAGCGGACGGCTGAGCTCAGGTTCGACATCGGGCTCCTCGCAGAGCGCGTCGTTGCAGCGACGGACGCGCTCGTCACCGATCCGACGGTCCGGCACCTGCCCGTCGGCCTCTTCGGCGCGAGCACCGGCGCGGCCGCTGCGCTCGTCGCTGCCGCGGAGCGACCGAACACCGTACGCGCAGTCGTCTCGCGGGGCGGTCGGCCGGATCTCGCCGGGCCCGCGCTGCGCCACGTTCGTTCGCCGACGCTCCTCATCGTCGGCGGCGAGGACGACGTCGTCATCGAGCTGAACCAGGAAGCGCTCGGCGAGCTCCAGTGCGAGAAGCGCTTGGTGATCATCCCGCGCGCGACGCACCTGTTCGAGGAGCCCGGCGCGCTCGAGAACGTCTCTCGGGTCGCGCGCGAGTGGTTCGTCACGCATCTCCCGCGCACGGCGGCGGCCGAAGCGCGCGCGTGATGCGCGGACGCCGCGCCGTGGTCGGATCGCACTCGTGGTCCGCCGGGCTGGAGTAGAGTGATCGTGACTCCGGAGGATCCGGAGAGCTCGCGATGGCGTTCTTCGACAAGTGGTTCGGTAAAGGACGACTGGCCGCACAAGCCCGCGCCGCCGAGCTGCGCGGCGATCTCGTCCGCGCCGGAGAGCTCTTCGGAGAAGCGGGCGATGCCGACGAGGCCGCTCGCATCATGCTGCTTCGCGGAGAGGCCGAGACGGATGCGCGCATGCGCCTCTTGCTGTTCACGCAGGCGGCGCGGCTCGCCCCGGAAGGAACCGAGACGAACCGGTCGGCACGCCTCAAGCGCGCCGAGCTCCTGCTCGCGCTCGCCGGCGACACGGCCGTGAGTGCCGTGGCGAGGCACGAGGTCACCGAGGCCGCGCGCGACCTCGAGGCGATCGGAGAGCCGCTCAAGGCCGCCGAGGCCTTCGCCCGCGCCGGCGACAAGGAAGGCGAAGCACGCGCGCTCCAGGCCGCAGGCGACGTCGAGCGCCTCGAGTTCCTCCTCGCGACGGAGCAGCACAAGGAGCGCGTCTCCCGGTCGCGCGACGAGCGCACGAAGGACGTCGATCTCATGATCGAATGCGGGAAGCGACGCGAGGCGCTCCGCGCGCTCGACGAGCTGCTCGCCGGCACGCCCGAGGATGCGCCGCTCCGCGAGCGAGCGAACGGCCTTCGCGCGAGACGCGTCGTCGCTCCCGTCGTCGCGATCGAGGCCGTCGGAGAGCGATGGCAGCTCGTCCTCGGCGACGAAGTCGTGATCGGACGCACCGATGGCGCGATCAAGGTCCCCTCGAACGCCGTGAGCAGGCAGCACCTCCGCCTCGCACGCGAAGGTGACGCCGTGATCATCCGCGACCTCCAGAGCCGCAACGGCACCCAGCTCCGTGGGATCAACCTCGCCGGTCCGCTGCCCGTGGGCGAAGGCATCGAGCTCAAGCTCGGAAAGGAGGTCCCACTGCGGATCGCCCCGAGCAAGCTCCTCGCCGGGGCCGTCGAGATCGATGTCTCGGGAGAGAAGTACTACGCGTGCCTCGGCCCGACGCACACGCCGGTGGCGGGGCTCGATCTCGTCGCCGGTCCGGACGGCTGGATCGAGCTCGTGTCGAACGGCGCCCGCGCGTTCCACGGCGGCGTCGAGCTCGTGCCGCGAGCGACGCTTCTCGTCGGCGACGCGATCTCGACGGCGCGCCGGAGCGAGCCTCTGCTTCGCGTGATCAGCACCTGATCCGGCTGCATCCGCAGCGCCGCGCCGTCGCGTGCGCCTGGGCTACCAAGCGCCCGGTCCACGTGCGAGAGTCGTCCTGACGTTCTCTCGAGTCGCTCGATGGGGTTCTGGGATCTCTTCAAGAAGCAGCCCGACGCGCCCGTGCAGGCTCCGGCCGTACGTGCGTCGCCGCCGATCCCCGCGCCTGCGCCGGTGCCGAAAGAGCTCGAACGCCTCCTCCGCGTCGGAATGCCCGGCGGCCCGACCGACGACGAGGCCGAAGCCGCATTCCAGGCGCTCCGGTCGACCCCCGACGAAGCGCGCGCGGTAGAAGAGCTCGTGCGGACGGCGCAGATGCGAAAGCTTCCCGACGCGCTCCTCCTCGCGCTCGGAGCGACGCTGCTCGATCGCGGCGAGCCCGAGGGCGCCACGCGTGTCCTCTCGTCGGCATCGTCGCCCCCTGCCCTCGTCTTGCTCGCGGATCTCGCGGAGCACCGCGGTGATCTGCCGATCGCGCTCTCGTACATCGAGCGCGTCCTGCTCCGCGATCTCGATCACCCCGGTGCGCGCGAGCGCCATCGCCGCTGGCGTGCACAGCTCGGCTTCGATCTGGAGCAAAAGCCCGTCGCCGCAGGCGTCACCGTCGTCGCGCGTGAGCCCGATGCGCCATTCGACTTGCTGCGCGAGGTCGGACGCGGGGGCGCTGCCGCCGTGTACCAGGCGATCGATCGCGACCTCGGTCGCCACGTGGCGCTGAAGGTCTATCACCAGCCCGAGCGCGACCGGAACCAGCTCGCGCACGAGGCACGCGTCGCGGTGATGCTCGAGGGTACCGGCATCGTGCGCGTGTTCGACGTCGATCCCGAACACGGCTGGATCGCGCTCGAGTGGGCCGCCGGCGGCGCGCTCCGCGAGCACATTCGTGCGCGTGAGCTCGCGCGGCTCCTGCCGATCGAACGCTGGGCGCTCCCGCTCGCGACGGCGCTCGCTCGGGTCCATTCGGCGGGCTGGGTCCACCACGACGTGAAGCCCGCGAACGTGATCCTCTCGCGAACGAACATGCCCATCCTCACCGACTTCGGGACGGCGCGGCGCATCGGCGAGTCGAGCCCTCCCGGAAGCCTCGGCTACATCTCTCCGGAACGAATGAAGGGCCGCGCGAGCGATCCGCGCGACGACGTCTACGGCTTCGGGCGCGTGCTCGAGGATGCGCTCGCCGCGATCGGAGACGACCAGGCCATCGCCCGCTGGCGTCCCATCGCCGCAGCCTGCACCGGCGCCGACGAGAGCCGCCCAGCCGATGCCCGCGCGCTCGTCACGCGCCTCCGCGTCGAGCTCGGGGCCTGAGACCTGCGGCGCTCGCGCGTCCGCGACCGGCGCACGGGCTCGGCATCCAATGAAAGGCTCCGCTCGACAGCGGCCGAGGATCCGTTATAACGGACACGCCTCCACGGTCCCCCTCCCCCTAGAAACGCGGACAATCACGATGCCGACGACCTACACCGATCTCATTGCAAGCGTTCGACGCGAAACCAAGGAGGTCTCGCTCGACGAGCTGAAGCGACGGCTCGAAGCGAAGGAGCCGTACACGCTGCTCGACGTTCGTGAGAAGGAAGAGTTCCGCGCCGGTTACATCCCGGGCGCAATCTCGATCCCGCGAGGCTTCCTCGAGATCCAGGTCGAGGGCCGCATTCCGGACAAGTCGACGAAGATCGTCGCGTACTGCGCAGGTGGAACGCGCTCGGCGCTCGCGGCGAAGTCGCTCGCCGAGCTCGGCTACACCAACGTCGAGACGGCGAACCCCGGTTTCGTCCGGTGGAAGGACCTCGGCTATCCGATGGAGACGCCGCCGCAGCTGACGGACGCGCAGCGCGATCGTTACTCGCGGCACCTCCTCCTCCCCGAGGTCGGCGAAGTCGGGCAGGCGAAGCTCCTCAAGGCGAAGGTGCTGATGATCGGCGCCGGCGGCCTCGGGTCGCCTGCCGGCCTCTACCTCGCCGCTGCCGGCGTCGGAACGCTGGGCCTCGTCGATGCCGACGTCGTCGACGCGTCGAACCTGCAGCGCCAGGTGCTCCACGCGACGAGCCGCATCGGTCAGCCGAAGATCGAGAGCGCAGAGAAGGTCCTCAAGGACCTGAACCCCGACGTGAAGGTCGTCGGCTACAAGGAGCGCCTGAACAGCTCCAACGTCGAGCGCCTCTTTGCCGACTACGACGTCGTCATCGACGGCACCGACAACTTCCCGACGCGGTATCTCGTGAACGACGCGAGCGTCTGGCTCGGCAAGCCCGTCGTGCACGGATCGATCTTCCGCTTCGACGGTCAGCTCACCACGTTCGTCTCCGACAAGGCGGCAAAGACGTTCGGCATCGAGGCCGGCCCTTGTTACCGCTGCCTCTACCCCGAGCCGCCGCCGCCGCATCTCGCTCCGAGCTGCCAGGAAGCGGGCGTGCTCGGGATCCTCCCCGGCGTCATCGGTTTGCTCCAGGCGACCGAGGCCATCAAGCTGCTCTTGAACCGCGGCGAGCCGCTCGTCGGGCGTCTCCTCACGTACGACAGCATGAAGATGAAGTTCCGCGAGCTCCGCCTGCGCCGCACGCCCGATTGTCCGGTGTGCGGACCGAAGCCGTCGATCACGAGCTACATCGACTATGAAGGCTTCTGCGCGCTGCCCGGCTGACGGACACGCGAACGTTCACGTGCGCGGGTGCGCGGCGTGCGCACGGCGCGACGGCCGCGCGCGCGGACGCTTCTCGATCAACTCGAGCAGCTCCGCGCGCGGGCGCGTGTTCGCGACGTCGCGTGCCGTGCACCAGCCGCGGCGCGCCTGGTCGACGCCGTAGAGCATGTAATCGAGCTCGGCGACGCGATGGGCATCCGAGTCGATCACGAGGCGCGCACCTGCGTCCTTCGCCATCCGGATCAGCGTGTCGTGGAGATCGAGCCGCTCGGGGTGCGCGTCGATCTCGAGCAGCACGCCGTTGTCCCGCGCGGCCGCGACGACCTTCGCGAGATCGATCGCGAACGGTTCTCGCTCGCCGACGAGCCGGCCCGTCGGATGTGCGAGCGCATTCACACGCGGGTTCCTCATCGCCGCGAGGACGCGATCGGTCATCGCCTGCTCGCTCATCCCGAGCTTCGAGTGAACCGCGGTGAGGACGTAGTCGAGCTCCTCGAGCGTCGCGTCATCGAGGTCGAGCTGCCCGTCTTCGAGGATGTCGACCTCGGCGCCGTGGAGGATCGTGATGTCCGGGAGCTCGCGCCGGAGCGCTTCGATCGCGCGGCGCTGCTTCTTGAGCGCGGGCCGATCGAGCCCGCTCGCGACGCGCACGGCCTTCGTGTGATCGGTGATGGCGACGTAGTCGTAGCCGCGCACGATGCACGCCTCGACCATCTCACGGAGCGTGCTCTTCCCGTCCGTCGCGTCGGTGTGCACGTGGAGGTCGCCGCGGATCTGTCCGATCTCGACGAGGCGCGGCAGCTTGCCTTCCCGCGCAGCCTGGATCTCGCCATGGTCCTCGCGGAGCTCCGGAGGGATGAACGGCAGCCCCACCGACGCGAAGACCTCCTCCTCCGAGCGCCCGCCGATGCGGCGCGTCCCCTTGAAGATGCCGTACTCGTTGATCTTGAGCTTCCGCTTCACGCCGAGGAGGCGGACCGCGATGTTGTGCGCCTTCGATCCCGTGAAGTAGTGGAGCGCAGCGCCCCAGCAGACCGGATCGATTACGCGCATGTCGACCTGCATGCCGGAGCGCAGCACCGCGGAGCACTTCGTCCCGCCACGCGCGAGCACCTTCGTGATCTCCGGATAGCTGCAGAAGCGCTCGGCGACATCTGACGCGCGGTGGGAAGCGACGAGCAGATCGAGATCGCCGATCGTCTCGCGTCGACGGCGGACGCTTCCAGCAACGCAGATCTCCTCGACGCTCCTCGAGCCCTTCATGTACGCGACCAGCGGCGCCGCGTGAGCGTCGGCCTCCGAGAGGCGGAACCGTCCGACGCGCGATCGCTGCTCGGCGCAGCCCTGGAGGATCCGCTTTTCGAGCGCCTCGCCGATGCCCCGGATGTCGTGCAGCTTGCCGTCCTTCGCCGCCGTCTCGAGGTCATCGAGCGTGCGGAGCTGCAGCTTGTCGTAGAACAGCTTCGCGCGCTTCGGGCCGACGCCTCCGACACGCATCATCATCGTGAGTCCCGCCGGGACCTGCTGCAGCAGCTCGCGATGGAGCTCGAGGTCACCCGTCATCGCGATCTCGGCGATCTTGCCGGCGAGGTCTTTGCCGATCCCTCCGAGCTCGCACAGCTCCATCGGGTCGCGCGCGACGATCTTCACGGCCGGCTCGGCGAGCGTGTCGACGGTTCGAGCCGCCGTCCGGTACGCACGGATGCGGAACTGGTTCTGTCCGACGATCTCGAGCAGGTCCGCGACGTCATCGAGCACGCGGGCGATGTCGGCGTTGTCCATCGGAGTCCTCCTGTTCGAGGAGCGCCTTGAATGCGCTCTCGTCGATCGTCGTGATGCCCAGCTGCTGCGCGCGGTCGAGCTTCGAGCCGGCGTCCTCCCCCACGACGACGAGGTCGACGCTCGGTCCGACGCTGCTCGAGGTGCGCCCACCGAGCGCGCGAACACGCTCCTCCGCCTCGGCACGCGGCATCGACAGGGCGCCGGTGAACACCACGGTCTTACCGGCGAACGGACCTTCCTTTGGCGTCGGCTTCGGCCCACGGAGCGTGAGGCCGCGCTCGAGGCACTCCCGGACGACCTTTCGGTTTCGCGGCTCGCGGAAGAACGTGACGATCGCGCGCGCCGCGACGGGCCCGACGCCTTCACGAACGAGGTCGTCTTCCGTCGCACACATGAGCGCGTCGAGGTCGGCGAAGCTTCCGGCGAGATCGCGCGCGGACGTCTTGCCTATCCCAGGGATGCCGAGCGCATAGAGAAAGCGAGCGAGCTCGGTGTGCTTCGCCCGATCGATCGCGGAGACCAGGTTCCGCGCCGAGACGGCCGCGAATCGGCCGAGCCCGCGGAGATCGCCCTCGCGCAGCCGGAGGAGGTCGGCAACGTCCTTCACGAGCCCGCTCTCGACGAACAGCTCGGCGGTCTCGTGACCGAGCCCCTCGATGTCGAGGGCATCTCGCGTCCCGAAGTGCTGGATCGCAGACGCGAGCTGCGCCGGGCATGCGAGGCCGGCCGGGCAGCGATCGAACGCACCTTCACGGCGGACGCGTGCACCGCACGACGGACAGCGCGCGGGCATCTCGAACGGCGGCTTCCGACGCTCGCCGCTCCGAGGAACACGCGCGACGATCTCGGGGATGACGTCTCCCGCGCGGAGCACCCGCACCGTGTCGCCGACGCGAACGTCCTTCCGCGCGATCTCGTCCGCATTGTGCAGCGTCGCGCGCCCCACCGTCACACCTCCGAGCGACACTGGGTCGAACACTGCGACCGGTGTGAGGGTCCCTGTTCGCCCGACGTGCACGATGATGTCCCGGATCGTCGTCGTCGCCTCGCGCGGAGCGAACTTGTACGCGATCGCCCAGCGCGGATGCCGGGCCGTTGTCCCGAGCCGCTCGCGCGCTCGCGTGTCGTCGAGCTTCAACACGACGCCGTCGATCTCGAACGGGAGCTGCTCTCTCCGGCGCTCCATCGCATCGTGGTACTCGAGCGCGTCGTCGAGCGAATCCGCGATCTCGATCGCGTCGCTGACGGGCAGGCCCCACGCGCGGAGCGCATCGAGCTCCGCTTCGTGTGTCGGAAAGCGCGCGCCGTCGCACGCGAGCACGTCGTAGAAGAGGACGTGGAGGCGGCGCGAAGCGGTGATCCGCGGATCGAGCTGCCGGAGCGAGCCCGCGGCGGCGTTGCGTGGGTTCGCGAACACGAGCTCGCCTGGTCGAGCGTTGCTGACCAGCGCCCGGAAGGCACTTTTCGTCATCAGCACTTCGCCTCGGACGGCGAGCAGCCGCGGAACGGAACGAGGCGTGCCGCGCAGCCGAAGCGGAACGCTGCGGATCGTCTTCACGTTCGCGGTGACGTCTTCGCCGCGAACGCCGTCGCCACGCGTGTCAGCACGGACGAGGCGTCCACTTTCGTAGACGACCTCGATCGAAACACCGTCGAGCTTTGGCTCGGCGACGAGGTGCGCTCGCTCCTTCTGTCCTGCTCGCGTCAGGAACGCGCGCACGTCCTCCGGGCGCGTCACGGACTCGAGGCTCAACATCGGCGCGAGGTGGCGAACGGACGGCAGCGCCGCGGACGGGGCGCCTGCCACGCGCTGCGTCGGTGAGTCGGGCGCGATGAGATCGGGCCGGTCGCGCTCGAGCGCGACGAGCTCGTTGTAGAGCGTGTCGTACTGCTCGTCGGTGATCTCCGGCCGATCGAGGGCGTAGTAGAGGTAGTCGTGATGCCGGATCTCGTCCGCGAGACGGCGCATGCGCGCCTCGACGTCCCCCGAAGGCTGGCCCTGCCCGCGCACTCGAGGCCCGCGCGACTCCGTGATTCGCGGCGACGACGTG
Organism: Pseudomonadota bacterium; assembly: GCA_023402175.1. Taxonomy (GTDB): domain Bacteria; phylum Myxococcota_A; class Polyangia; order Polyangiales; family Polyangiaceae; genus Labilithrix. The sequence goes on from JAEXCN010000133.1 coordinate 33,305, forward strand.
GATCCCACGCGTCATCGTGAGGCATCGCCGGTGCCAGAACACCTCGGGATCACGGACGAGCGAGCGGCCCCCTGCCGGACGGTTGTGACTCGCGCGAACGAGAGCTCGTCGGTACGCTCAGGGTAATGTCCGGGCTCAGAGTCTTCGTCGCAGCCGCGGCGGCAGCCTCGATGGCTGCCTGCTCGCTCCTCCTCGCCGACGATCTGAAGTCAGGCAGCGTCGTCGTCGTGGTGCCGGCGGAGTCCGGACCGCCCGTCGACGCGAGCGATCCTTCACCTGCGCACGACGTAGGACCCGACGCGCCGAACGTCGACGAGAGGCTGCTGGGCTGGTGGCCCTTCGCCGAGATCGACGGGAGCACGACACCGGACGTCTCGGGGCATGGCCATGTGGCGACGTTGACCGGCGACGCCGTGATCACGCCCGACGGACCGCATGGCGGGCGATCCGTGCGTGTATCGGGCGCCGGCACGGTCGCGGTCGCGTCGCTCGCGGGCGCCGCGTTCCCTCGCACCGGCACGCTGTCGTTCTGGTTCCGCTACGAGACGATGACCGCGGCCGCTCACGTCGGCATCTTCGACATCTGGGACACGAAGCGGAAGCATCTCTACTTCCGCCATGCGAACGACTCGCCAGCGGACGCGTTCCAATTTGCGCTCCAGCAAGAAGGTTCCGGTGTCGCCTATGCATTCGCGGCGAACCCGAAGATCGCACGCGCAACCTGGACTCACATCGCGCTCGTCTGGGATACGGACGCGGCTCGAGCGAGCTGCTTCGTTGACGGAGCCCTCGTCGGTGAAGGGACGTACGGCAGCGCGTTCGTTCCGAGCGCGCAGCACTTCGAGCTCGGGCTCTATCTCGACGGCGCGATCGGCGAGATCAGGCTCTACGATCGGCCGCTCGGCGCCATCGAGATCGGGGCGCTCGCCAGCGGTCAATAGATCGTGAAGCTTCCCTGGTCCTGCGTCACGCACTGGCCGTTCTGCGGATCGCGACGGAGCGGAGGATCTCTTTCAGCTCGCGAGCGAGCGAAGGGCGTCGGCGGTCGCGGTATCTGCAGGAAGGAATGCTTCGATCGCCAACTCCGACAGCGTGATGTCGACCGGCGTTCCGAACACCGTCGTCGTGCTGAGAAACGAGAGCACGCCGACATCCGATCGGATCCGAAGCGGGACAGCGACGCTCTCGTAGTCGCTCTTCGGCCCGGATGCATGCGGCGCCGGGTAGGCCTCGAGCTCGTCGTACAGGCGTGACAGAGCCGGGTCGGCCGAGACCGTGATCTGATGCCTGAGCCGCGTCAGTATGTGCTCTCGCCATTCCGCGAGGTTCTCGATCCGCCGGGCCATGCCGTCCGGATGAAGGCTGACCCGAAGGACGTTCAGTGGTGGCGCGAGGAGGCGCTCGTCGACGCCGACGAGGAAGTGCGCGACCGCGTCGTTCGCCGCGAGGAGCGACCAGTGCCGGTCGACCGCGAGCGCCGGGAACGGTGAGTAGCCCTTCAGCACGAGCTCGACGGCGTTCCGCGCCGACGTGAGCGCCGGGTCCGAGAGCGGACGCTCGCGATAGACAGGTGCGAAGCCGGCGGCCGTGAGCAGCGCGTTCCGCTCGCGCGATGGGATCTCGAGATACCGCGCAAGCCGCAGGATCATCTCGCGGCTCGGCATCGAGCGCCCCGACTCGAGGAAGCTCAGATGGCGCTGCGAGATCTCTGCGTTCGACGCGAGATCCAGCTGGCTCATGCGCCGGCGCTGGCGCCAGCCTCGCAAGAGATCGCCCACGGAGTGACTGGTCACGTTCATCGTTTGCTCGGCCGAGCCTAGGCCAGCGCGTGTTTGGTGCCCATTACCTCCGACGTAATCGCGAGCGTGATGGCCGCGGGTTACGAAACCGAGGCGAGACACGCGACGCCGTGCCTCTCAAGGAGAAACCATGCACGCCTCTCAGCTCGACACCTCCCTCCGCAACGTCCTCTTCGTAGACGCCGCCACGTGTGCCGGGTGCGGTGCTCTCATGGCGCTCGCAAGCGAGCACCTCGCGTCGGCGACGCACATCCCGCCGGCATTGCTCTTCTACGCTGGCATGAGCCTGTTCCCGATCGCGGGCTTCATGGCGTTCGTCGCTTCGCGTGCAGCGCGTTCGGTGCCCGCCGTCTCGTTCATTGCGGTTGGCAACGTCCTCTGGGTGGCCGCCAGTCTGTGGCTCCTCGTCGGTGGAGCGATCGCGCCGAACGGGCTCGGAGTGGCGTTCATCGCCGTGCAGGCGGCCGCCGTCGCTGCTCTCACCGCGCTCGAGGTCCGCGGCGCGGTTTCGCTCCGTCGGGACCGAACCCCCGTCCCGGCGTGAGGACGAGCCGTTGCTCGCGGAGATCGTCTCGCCGCCTCGCGAGACGGTCTCTTCACGGCGCCTTCACGTGCAGGCTCGCGATCGACACACGGCCGACACAGACGTGCCCATCGACCATCGTCCTCGTCTCGACAGCCGCGTCCGTCTCGACGCCTGCGGGCGGTGTTCGAGGTCGGTGACCACTCTGTGTCGAGCCTTCGCGGATTGTTTGCGGTGACGGACCGGAGCCGTCACCGAGCACCGGCAAGGTCCGCTGCCGTATCGCCCGAGCGACGGGCGCACAGGAGAAACTCTTCATGACCTCATTCTCTCGAAGGACGATCGGACTGGTCTCCGCTTCGCTCCTCGCCCTCGCCTGCACGGGCGAAACCGGACCGGCGGGCGAACCGGGCGCGCCGGGCGCCGCGGGCGCGAAGGGCAACGACGGCGTGTCTGGCGTCGACGGCAAGGGCGGCACCAACGGCACCAGCGGGAAGGACGGCACGAGCGGGAAGGACGGCACCAACGGGAAGGACGGCACCGCAGGCGAAGCAGGCCCGCAGGGACCGGGCACGAACACGCTCTCGTTCGTGGACGTCGGCTTTGCGCGCACGAACGCGGACAAACACTTGGTTCGCGCCTCCACGAAGGCGAACGTCAACGGTACCGACATCACGATCGGCTTCCAGAACATCGTCCGCTCCAATCAGGACCCCTCGAAGGCGGACAAGAAGTGCGATGCGGCCAGCCCGACGACCTGCGTCGGCACGATCGTCGACAAGAACGGCGCGGCCATGAAGGACGACAGCGGCGTGGCGATCCCGCCGAGCAACTACAACGACTTCACGTCGTTGCTGGAGGTCGGCGGCAACAAGTTCCTCGTCAATCAGTTCGAGGAGACTCCGTCGGCGCTCTACGTGACGAAGCTGACGCAGAACGCGACGACGGGCGCGCTCACGGCGACCTCGTCGAAGTCCGTGAGCCTCGGCGCGATCGACGGCATGTACCGCACCTGCGCCGGCTCGATCACCCCGTGGGGGACGCACATCACGGCGGAGGAGGCGCAGGTCAACGCCCGCACCGTGGAGTCGGCGACGACGTGGGCCGCCTTGAAGGGCACGAACCGCTTCGGTGAGATCAAGCAGATGGCCCGATACCTCGGCGTCAACGTCCCCGCTGACGCCAATGGGACGGACGCGGACGCAGCGGCGTTCCAGGCGGCGTATTCGGCCTATTTCCACGGCTACGCGGTGGAGACGAGCCTCGATGCGAACGGCACGCCGACCGTCAAGAAGCACTACGCGATGGGCCGCCTCGGGATGGAGCTCGCGTACGTGATGCCGGACAACAAGACCGCCTTCATGACCGACGACGTCTCGAACGGCGGTCTCCACATGTTCGTGGCCGACACGGCGGGCGACCTGAGCGCGGGCAACCTCTACGCGATGCGCGTCTACCAGAAGACGGCGCCCGGCGGCGCGTTCCATGCCGACATCGAGTGGATCCCGCTCGGTCACGCGACGGATGCGGAGATCAGCGCTCTCCTTCATCCGACCGGCGGTGCGCAGCGCATCAAGTTCGCGGACATCTTCGAGACGTCCGATGTCCAGACGGGCAACACCTGCCTCGCTGGCTTCACCCTCGTGCGCGCCAACGGCGACAACTCGAATCTCGAGTGCTTGAAGGTCAAGCCGAACATGGACAAGGCCGCCTCGCGTCTCGAGTCGCGGCGCTACTCCGTGATCAAGGGCGCGACGGCCGAGCTCACGAAGGAAGAAGGCCTGACCTACGATCCGGACACCAACCGCATCTACATCGCCCTCAGCGACATCTCGTCGTCGATGGGCCCCCAGACGGGCGGCGACGATCACATCAACGTCGCGCTGAACTCGTGCGGCGCGGTGATGGCGCTCGACGTCGGTCCCGCGTTCGAGCCCGGCGGCGCCAAGATCAGCGACTACGCCGCGCTCAACTGGTATCCGCTCGTCAGCGGCACGCCGATGACGTACACGACCGGCGAGTATGCCGGCAACACGTGCTCGGTCAGCGGCATCGCGAGCCCCGACAACGTGACGTACCTGCCGGGCTACCAGACCCTCATGATCGGTGAGGACACCGGCAGCGGCCATCAGAATGACGCGCTCTGGGCGTACCACGTTCCGTCGGGCAAGCTGACGCGCATCCTCACGACGCCGTACGGCTCCGAAGTGACGTCGCCCTACTGGGTGCCGAACTTCGGCGGTCACGGCTATCTCATCACCGTCGTCCAGCACCCGTACGGCGAGAGCGATCAGGGCAAGCTGACCGACACCGGGAACACCGGCAGGGACAGCTGGGCCGGCGTCATCGGTCCGTTTCCGAAGCTGAACTAATCGCTCCTGCAACCTGAACGCGCGCGGCGGCGCCTCCACGTCGCCGCGCGTGTTCCGTTCGACTCGCTGTACCCATCATGCACCATCATCGAATTCCCAGCGCTGCGCTCGCCCTCGGACTGTTGACGCTGCTCGCGGCTTGTCGCTCGCGGAGCGACCGCGACCATCGCACCGACGCGAGCGCGCCGATGGCGACGGCGTCGGGCGCGATCGCAAGCGCGGCCCCATCCGAGATCCCGCCGCCCGGTACGCCGTACATTCCGCCGCAGTGCTACACGAAGACGAAGGACGCCGACGGTCGCGTCCACAATCCTTGCTTCACGTGTCATGTCGAGACGGCGCCCCCGAACTACATCGGCGATGAGGCGCTGCAGCTCGCGTATTCGTTCGGTCCACCGGCGCGCGTCAACCCGTGGACCAACCTCTTCGTCAATCGCACCGCGGCCGTCGACGCGATCTCCGATGCGGAGATCTCGACGTACGTGCGCCGCGACAACTATCACGGCTCCGCCGGCGTGCCCGGCCTCGCTGCACGTCTCGAGGCATCCGCGAGCAAGTGGGATCGCGACGGCGATGGTCGCTGGTCGGGATGGCTCCCGGACGTCGCGTTCGAGCTCGACGACGCTGGCTTCGATCGCACGCGCGAAGGCAGCTACACCGGCTGGCGGGCCTACAGCTACTTCCCGGTGCCCGGCGGCTTCTGGCCGACGAACGGCTCGTTCGGCGACGCGATGATCCGGCTTCCGGCAGCATTCCGTGAAGACGCGCCCGGCCACTTCGATCGCCGCGTGTACGCCGTGAATCTCGCGATCCTCGAGGCTCTGATCGTGCGACGCGACGTAGCGATCGACGCCGTCGACGAGCGTACGCTCGGCCAGGACCTCGACGGCAACGGCGCGATGGGAGAGGCGCGTCTCGTGAAGTATCGCTGGAAGCCCGGCGGCGGCGGCATGAGCTGGGTCGGCCAGGCCGCGGCGCTGCAAGCGCAGGGCAAGGTGTGGCTCCTCCCGGGCTTGTTCCCCGAAGGCACCGAGATCGCGCATTCGCTCCGCTACCTCGACGTCGAGGATGGCCACGTGCGCCCCGCCGCGCGGATGAAGGAGCTTCGCTACATGGTGAAGACGCGCTTCATGACGTACGGGGAGCTCGAACGACAGGCGATCCGGGAGGCGACGGAAAAGGCGAGCTCGCCGCGGAAGCGACGACTGATGCTGGGCAGCTCCGAGCGTGGCATCGGCAATGAGTCGGGGTGGCGGCTACAAGGCTTCATCGAGGACGCCGAAGGCGAGCTCCGTCCGCAGACGCTCGAAGAGCACGCCTTCTGCATCGGGTGTCACTCGGGCGTCGGCGTCACCGACGACAGCGTGTTCTCGTTCGGGCGCAAGCTCACGGCCGACGCGTTCCAGCGCGGCTGGTTCCACCCGTCGCAGCGAGGTCTGGCCGGCGTCGCCGAGCCAACCCGCGCCGACGGTCGCGGCGAGTACACCCACTACCTCGAAGCGAACGGCGCCGGCGACGAGCTCCGCGCCAACGACGAAGTGCAGGCCCGCTTTTTCGAAGCGACCGGCAAGGTGAAGCCCGAGATGGCCGCGCGGGTGAAGGCGGACGTCACCGCACTGCTCATTCCGAGCGCCGAGCGCGCGCTTCGGCTCGACAAGGCCTATCGCGTGATCGTCCGCGAGCAGAGCTTCGCCCATGGCCGCGACGCCACGGTGACGCCCGCCGTCAACGTGCACCGTGAGCTCCCCGAAGACGAGGAGCTCGCCACCGGCGTCGAGGAAGCCGTGCTCGATCGTCGCCGCACGAATCCGACCAACCAACCGGCGCAGGCGGCCGCCCGAGCCGGGCGGACCGCCAGCAAGTCGCGCGCTCCCTGACGAGCGCGCCCTCGGTGCACGCTCAGTAGACCGCGAAGCTCCCCTGGTCCTGCGTCACGCACCGGCCGTCCTGCGGATCGCCGACGGAGCGGAGGATCTCTTCCGGCTTCGGCTGCACGTGCGTGCCGGTCATCTCGTTCTCGACCATCCGCACGATCGCGCCGTTGAACTTCGTCACGTGATAGCAGGGGATGTGCGGCTCCGCGTGCGCGTTGCCGACGCCCGAGTCGTCCGTGAGGAAGATGTAGCGGCCGCCGGTGAGCTGCGCGGCGGTGCGCATCGTGAATTCCGTGCGCTCGTCCGTGCCGCTCGCGGCGACCGGATAGATGTGGACATCCTTCGCGGCGGCGGCCTCGATCGAGGCTTTCACCTGCGCTTCTTGACCGACGTGGTGCGGAGCGTCGGCGACCCAGAACGTCATGCGCGTGACCGCGCCGGTGCGCCACGAGAGCTTCACCATCTGATCGAGCCCCGCGGCGACGGCCTCCGGATAGTCGCCGCCTCCGCCGACGTTCTGCGCCGCGAGGTTCGTGCGGAACTCCTCGAGGCCCTTGAAGTCGAACCAGCGGGTCACGTACACGTCGCCATCGTCCTTGTAGAGGACGAGACCGAAGCGCGGCGTGGTCTGCGGGAACTTCGTCTTGATCTGCTGGGCGATGTCGTCGATCTCGCGCTGCAGATACGAGAGCTCGTCGCCCATGCTGCCGGTCGTGTCGAGCAGGAACGTGACATCGAGCTCCGTCGAGCCGGTGCGCTGACTCCACTTCGCCTTCGCTGCTTCGCGCTCTACCTGCGTGAACGAAGGAAGACCGGTGAGCGACGGCTCGCTCAGCTGGATGTACTTCGTGAAGAAGTCGAAGTTCAGGTTGTCGTCCCAGACGCCGGCCGTGAGAACACCGGCCTGCTGCTGCGATCCCGACGATCCGCTCGACGAGCTCGATTCCGGGCTCGCTCCGGCCCCGTCCGAAGATCCCGGAGGCGCCGAGCTAGCGTTCTTCCCAGCGGCCTCGGAAGCTTCAGCCCCCGAAGGCGCGGAGTCGCCGAAGCTCGCTGAGTCGACCGAGCTGCAACCACCGACCGCCATCAGCGAGCCCACGATCGACGCCATCCAGATCCGCTTCATCGCATCCCTCCAGGGTTCGTGGAGCGCACTGCGAACGGCGTGCCGAACGGCTCGCGCCAGGAAAAATGCCGAAGCGCGCGCATCTCACGAGGAGCGCGCGCGCTTCTGGGCTGATCTTCGTGTCGCTCGCATGCCGGACCGTGACGTCGAGATCAGGAGCCGGCACAGGGCAGATCGTGCCGGCCCTGACTCGGCGATCAGGGCTCGGCGCGCGCGCCGCGGCCTACTTCTCGGCCTCGGCAGGGTGTTCGTCGACGGCCTCGGGCATCGCTTCGCGATCGAGGGGACGGCGTGCCCGGAGCAGCTTTTCGCCTTCTTCCGCGAGCTCCTCGAGCGATCGCTGCGTCGCGCTCGCGCGGTGGATGTGGCGCTCGGCAGCAGGAGCAGGCGGCCAAACGGAAACGTAGCGCGGGGACTCGCCCGGGCCGCTCGCGTCGATCCAGCTCACGTGACCGGCGCCCGAATCGCGCACGTCGATGTGCACGAACGAGCTGTTCGGATAGAAGCCGCAGCCGGTGTCCGGCAGCGTCTTGCAGAACACGACGACATCTTCGTTCTTCACGCCTTCGACGCGGAAGTCGATCGCGCGACCGGAGGAATGCATGCTTCCGACGGACGCAGGACGGTAACCGGAGATGACGAACAGCTTCGCCGGAGAGCCGGGCTTGCCGAAGTGATCGACGACCGACTGGATACGATCGACGAGGCGCGGATCGACGCGACGGATGCCGTGCGCGATCTCGGGTCCCGGCTTCTTCGCGAGCTCGGCGACGGGCGCCGTGGGTCGCGCGGCGCCGCCCGGACGGATCATGATCGAGAGATGCTCGAGCGCGAATGGCGCGACCGTGCCATCACACTTCGTGAGCTCGAAGCGCTCCACCTCGGGACCACGGATGATCTCGACGGGGTCCTTCGTGCAGGGAGTCTTGGTCGTGTGCGAGGCGTTCTTTGCCGCCTTCTCGTGCGCGCCGCTCGTGCCGCTCGCGCGTGACTCGTCGGCCGAGTCCTTCTTCCCCTCCGACGCGTCACTCTGGCGGCCACGAATACGCGCGACGAGCTCGGCGTTGTCCTCGTCGCGCGTGCGTTCGCCAGAGTTGTCGTCAGTCGCGTCGCTCTTCTTCTCGGCGGGCTTGCGCGCGCCCTTCTCCGCGCCGCCCTTGCTCGGCTTGCCGGCGTTCGGGTTCGGCAGCTTCGGCATGTCACTCGACTTCGCAGACGCCTTCGCCTGCAGCTTGCCCTGCGAGATCGGCGTCTTCATCGACGCGGCGACGAGCACGCCGTTTTCGACCTTGGGCTCCCTGTGACCGGGGCCGCCGAGATCGACGTTGTGCGCGTGATGGATCGCGGCGTTCTTGATCGCAGCGCCGTCCTTCTTGCCCGCCTTCACGCGGACCATCCCCGCCTTCTCGGTCTTGTCGGCCTTGTCCGTCTTCTCGGCGAGCTTCTCCGACTTCTCGGATTTCTCCCCCTTCGCGGCCTTGTGCTTCACGACCTTCGCGTGCGTGGTCTTCGTCGCGTGCGCCGGCTTGGCCATGGCGCTGAGCGGGGCAATCGCGATTGCGAGAGCAACGAGCGAAGAAACGACGGGCTTCATGAGAATCCTCCTCGGGTCCAGGCGCCTATGGGAGCCGCCCGCGTGAAGGGTAAGGTCGTACATTCTGCGACCCTGGCCAAACAAACGACGATCGTTTTTCGGACCGGTCCTCTTCGAAGGGCTTCTCGAGCTCCCCGCTTCTCGGAGCCGTCCAAAGTTGGACGACTCCTGTCTTGTTCGAGGGGTTCACCCCTCGAGCTCCCCGCACTTCGGAGTCGTCCAAATTTGGACGGCTCCTCAGGGATCCGCGTAAGACGACCGCTCAGCCATGACGCCGAGCGAGTTCGAAGAGCGCCTGCGAGAGCTGCTGCGATCGCACGAGTCGATGACCGCCAACGTCGGCTGTCTCGCGTGCGAGCGCTGCGAGCGCTGCACCGACTCCACGTTCCTCACGGACTGCAGGAACGTCGCGCGCTCGCACTATTGCTCGAGCTCGACCGACTGCACCGAGTGCACGCAATCGACGATGCTCACGGGCTGCGTCGGCTGCTCGCATTGCGAGCAGTGCGAACGCTGCACGGGATGCGCGTATCTCGTGCGCTGCATCGACTGCAACGGGTGCACTTACTGCTTCGGCTGCGTCGGACTATCGAAGAAGGACTTCCACATCCTCAACGAGCCCTACGAGCGCCAGGAGTACTTCGCGAAGGTGAGCGAGCTCCGCCGCGCGCTCCGGATCTGAGCCAATGCGTGCCGTCGTTCAACGTGTCTCGTGGGCGAAGGTCGAGGTCGACGGAGACGTCGTCGGCGCGATCGATCAGGGGCTGCTCGTCTATCTCGGTGCCGGCAAGGGCGACGGCGATGCGGACCGCGCGTACGTGCTCTCGAAGGTGCTCGGCCTACGCATCTTCGAGAACGCCGAGGGCAAGATGGACAAGAGCGTCGTCGACGTCGGCGGCGCGCTCCTCGTCGTCAGCCAGTTCACGCTCTACGGCGACGTCCGTAAGGGCCGGCGCCCGAGCTTCGACGGCGCGATGCCTCCCGAAGAAGCCGAACGCGCGTATGAAGCGTTCGTCGCGGACGCGCGTGCGCAGGGAATCAAGGTCGAGACCGGACGGTTCCGCGCTTCGATGAAGGTGTCGAGCTTGAACGACGGTCCGGTGACCATCTGGATCGACAGCGCGAGCTCGGGCCGACCGCCTGCCGGCGGCTGATCTCCCGTATGTCGACCGTTGGTCGACGGGCCGCCTTTTCGGGTAAGACCAGGACGTGGCCGAGGAACTACCGACGAAGGACAAGGACGAGGTCGTAGCTGGAGCAGCGGACGACGCTCTTGCCACGCCGTCGGCCGACGAGCTCGCCGATCTCGGCGACAGGGACGCGATCTTCGAAGCGCTCTGGAAGAGGACGCTCGAGGCGTGGGACGACGACAAGCCCCACGCCGCGCTCCTCGAGCACGCGCTCAAGAGCGAGAAGCTGCCCGACCTCGCAGGCCGTTACCGAGCGCTCAAGGACGATCCGGAGAAGGGCGCACGCGCGCAGAAGAAGATCGACGGCATCGTCGTCGCCGCCACCCAGATGCTGATGGCGACCAGGACGCCGCCGCGGACGAAGACGCCGTGGCATTGGTCGGCGGCGGCCGTCCTGACGTTCGCGATCGTCTGCGTGTACCTGTTCTACACGCTGTTCATCCCGCACCGCTGATCGCGCGGCGAGCGCGCGACACGCGGGTCAGAAGCCGATCTCGTACCCGGACGAGGCTGACGAGAGCACCGTCGACGGGATCCCGAGCTGTCCGACGTTGTTGTCTCCCCAGCAGAGGAGCCTCCGCTGCACCGTCAACGCGCAGTTGGTCGAGATGTGGACCGCGTCCCCGACGCGCGGGATCTCGTTGAACAGCGGCGCACCGTTCAAGGGAGAAGGCAGGCACCGGACCTTACCGCTCGTCAGGCGCACGCACCCGCCGGAGACGTCGTCGACGTCGGAGAGTACGTGGTTCGGATCGTCCGGCGTCGGGTCGAGGACCTTGGCCGGTGTGTACGCAGTCCGGTTGCCCAGGTTCCCCCAGAACCAGAGCGTCTTGTCCGCCGCCAGCGCGAACGTGTACTGACCTGCCTGGACCTTCGTGATCCCGCTCAACCCCACGACCTTCGTCGGCGTCGGGAGCGTGCCGAAGTCGCTGCCATTTCCGAGGAGCGCTCGCAGCCCCCAACACCAGACCTCGCCGTCCTTCACGGCGCACGTGGTGCTGACGCCGGCGGACACCTGATCTGCCGTGAATCCCGGGATCACCGCCGGAGCCGGGTGATCGACGTAGTCCGCCACGCCGAGACCGAGCTGGCCCGACGTGTTTCCGCCCCAGCAAGCAATCTGGCCGGTCTTCAGGCGAGCACACGCGTGGTTCTGCGCCATGTCGACGTCGTCGACGTTCGTCAGGAACGGCTCGTCGGGGACGCTCGCCTTGGCGGGCGAGAGACCACCGTAGGTCGCTCCCCAGCACTTCAGCTGGTCGGCCGCGTTGACCGCACACGCGATGCCGCGCATCACTCCGTCGTTTCTCACGACCTTGAACGTCGCGGCTTCCGGGGAGGCGATCGGCGCAGGCTTCATCGTCGTCCAGAGAGCGGAGGGCTGCCCTCGTCCGAGCTCTCCGTTGCGATTGCTCCCCCAGCACTCCACGGTCGTGGTCTCCATGCGCTGGACTCGCGCGCAATACACGGTCCCACGCGTCCACATGTCGAGGACGACGGGCGTCCCCGCGTCGACGCCGCTGTCCCAGTCGATGCGGCGGTCCTCCTTCGCGTCGGCGATCGAGGCGTCGGGCTCCTCCACATCGGGATCACCGGCGTCGACGGAGCTCTCCTGCCCTCCGTCCTGCTCCTCCGCGGGCGGCTCCGAGTCGTCCGATTCGCCGGTGCAACCGGCGACCACGAGGAACGAGGCTGCGATGGCGGCAGCCGAGAGCAACATCAGGTTCGCTTTCTTCATGACCAATGCTCGCTCGCTGTCGGACCCCTATCGGGGCACCGAGATCTGGACCGGGGAGATCGCGCGGAGCCCTGCGCCGCCGGGGTATCCGTAGCTGGCGGCCTCGCCGAGGCCCCAGACCGTGAGCGCGAACGGCTCGTCGCTGTGGATCTCGTGCCGCCCGTTCTCGCACTTGCCCGCGGCGAACGCCTGGGGCGCGCCGTTACGCACCATCGTCACGCGCGCGTATTCGTACTTCCCGTCGGCATCGAGCGGCCTCCAGCCTTCGATCGGGCCCGCGCAGTCGAGGACGACGTCCTTCATCCCGGCGCCGCGGTCGCGCCGGACGAGGACGAGCATCGTGTAGCTGTACGTCATGTCCGTGTAAAATACATATGAATCGAGATACTGCTGCGTGGGGACGACATTGACGAAGTCGGGATCGCCGATCAGATTGCTCCAGGTGGAGTCGGACTCCCGGCCGTAGCTCTCGCTCGTCATGTAGGCGGCCATGAAGAACGGATGCTGCTCGTCCTGGCTCTTCACGACGAAGACCTTGTCGGTCCAGAACGTCACCGCCTCGCCGGCGGCGAGCGTCCTCGGCGCGCCTTCCGGACGGCTCGGCTCGTACGTCAGCGTCGTGTCGTTCGCCGCGCCGAAGAGCCGCCACGGGACGGACTCCTGCGCCTTCGAGATCGCGGAGTCGTCCGGGAAACGAAGGTTCCTTCGACTCTCGTATTGAACGGCCGCGTATTCGTTGCCCCAAGCACGGACCGGCGGGATCTGCTGCTGGTTGACGTCGCAGCAGCACGTGCCGAACGTGCTCGGGAAGAACGAGCACGTGGAGCCGCCGAACACTCCGATGGGCTTGTCGGACTCGATCGGGCTGCCGGCGAGCTCCCGCGCCTGCGTGAACTGCAACAGCTCGCCCTTGGCGAGCTTGTACGCCTTCGTGCGGCCGTCCACGCCGGTCGTCCCTCCAGGGAGCTCGATCAGATCGTCGTTCGGACGGATGCGCACTTCGGTGTCGTCCTCCGCGGCGATGATCTGGAGCGTCGGCTTCATCCCGGAAAAACCGCGGTCCCCGGCGTCCCAGGCGTTCACGACGAGGTATCGCGTATCCCAGGAGCTGGTCGGGAGCAGGACCGTGGCCGCGGGCAGATAGCTGAGCGCGCCGCCGTACGGGAACATCGAGTAGGCGCTGACGGGCAGGTCCGTCGTGATGCGAAACGCCGACGCCTTCCCCGTGTCGACGGGCACGACGGGCGCGTTGGACTCGATCGCCGCGGGGAGCGGGCAGCGGATGTGATTCGTCACGAGCGGCGGCGGGTCGACGCTCTGGTGCAGGAAGACGACCGCGATCTCCCCGGGAGGCAAGGGGCCGCTGAGCACCTCGTAGTCCACCTCCGTCCCGCGCGTGCGCGGGATTGCCATGCTCCGCGAGAGATCGAGCCGTGCGCCCTCGTACTCGACTTCGATGGTCACTGGGCGCGTCCAGGTGTTCGCGACGAAGGCCGCGAAGCAGGAGCCCCGCTCATCACTGAGCCTCACCGGCGACGGCGCGCCACCGATCGTGGCGACGGAAGGTACCGTCCAGAACGAGCAGCCGATCGTCCCCTGGTTGTTCTCGGCGCTCGCACACGCGGGGACGCATTTGCCTTCCGCACAGCCCGTGTCGTCGGGGCACTCCCGTAGAACCTCGCCCGTGCAGCCGCTCAAGACCGAGTGCAGATCGCGCGAGCAGGTGACCGTCGTGCACTCTTCCCTCGATGCGTCGGGGGCGTCACCGAAGGCTTCGGGCTCCTCGTGCTCGAATCGCGCGCGGTCCGCCCCGCAAGCGGTCGTGAGGAGGCAGCCGCACGCGACGAGCACTGCACACGAGAAGAGCGCGCGGGGGGAAGAGAGCGAGCTTGTCATGGGTGTTGCCTAGAAAACGACCGTCTGCGCCTCGTGATGCGGGAGGTCGTCCCTCACGCCGATCCCGAGCTGCCCCTCTGCGTTGCTCCCCCAGCACGACACGGTGCCGTCCTCCAGGAGCGCACACGTCGCTCGATCCATCGTCGCGATCTGCACGACGCGCGCCCCGAGGCTCGCCGTCACACGGACGGGCTTGAAGGTGAGCTCCGCGTCGCCGCCGCCGAGCTGGCCGTCGGCGTTGTCGCCCCAGCAGAACGCGGCGCCCACGTCGTCGGTGACGCAGGTCGTCTTGCTGCTCGCAGCCACCTCGCGGATCGAGCCGGCGCCGATCAGGGTGACGGGGTACGGCGCGAACACGTCGACGTGTGCGCTGTTGCCGACCGCGCCGCTCGGGTTCGCGCCCCAGCAGTGGACCGTCCCCTTCGCGATCGCGCAGGCGTGCTGGTCGCCGGCGACGACCTTCGTGACGTCCTCGAGGCCGGGGATCTCCATCGGATCGCCGTCGGGCGAGAATGACGTCTCCCTGCCCAGAGCGTCTCTCCGAATGTCGTACCCCGAGCTCGTCCACTCCGAGCCGCCCCACGAGAGGAGCTCGCCGTTGTCGCGGATCGCGAACGCGACGCGCTTCGTCCCGCCGCCGGCGACGACGCGCCGAAAGCGAAGGCCGACCGGACCGATCACGCCCACGGCGAGGGGAAGCTCACCGCGGCCGAGCTGAAAAGCGGAGTTGTTGCCCCAGCAGTACATGCCGGCGCCTTCGTCCGTCTCCGTGCTCCGCGCACCGACCGCGCACGCGAACGCGCCGGCGAGATCGACGCGGCTCGCAGCGGGAAGTCCCTGCACCCGCAAAGGCGTGGGGTGCGCGGCCTCGTCCGCCGTCACGACGTCGGCATCGAGCCCGAGCTGCCCCTGGGCGTTGGAGCCCCAGCACATCACGGCTCCGTCTTCGAGACGCGCACACGTCGTCCCGAGGATCCCGGAGACGCTCACCTGGGTGACGTTCGGGAGGCCCGGTACGGCCACCGGCTTCGCGGAGTGCGGGCCGACGGACGCTCCGCCGTCGGCCGCGACGCCCGCATCTCCGTGCGATGCGGACGCAACGCCGAGCTGACCGCGCGCGTTGCCGCCCCAGCAGCGCATGGTCTTGTCGCTGAGCAGCGCGCAGACATGGCTCCCGCCGCTCGCCGAGAGCGCGGTGACACACGGAATGCCCTCCTTGCACGTGACCTGACCGGAGAACGCCGACGCGTCCGTGTTCGGCTCGACGACGTCGACGCCTGCATCGATGTCGGGCGCCGCGTCGGGCCCGCCGACGCGTTCGTCGCCGAGCGCGACGTCGTCGCGATCCGAACATGCCGCGGACGGCGCCGCCGCGCCGAGAAGGACGAGCGTGACGAAGGCGACCTTCGAGGAGGGACGAGAGTTCAACATCGCTACTGACCGACCTTCTGCACGTTTCGATGAAGGGCGACGTTGTCTCCAACGACCCAGACGTCGTCGGGCCCGCTGCCGGACACGGCATGGAGATTCGACTGCATCACGTCCCACGTCTTCGCCGTCGCCGTGATCGCGACGCCGCTGCCGTCCCAGTGGTGGATGCGACCATGCGTCGAGACGATCCACACGTCGTTCGCGGCCGCCCCCCAGATCGCGGCCGGACGCTTGGCACCCTCGGCCAACGTCGCGTACGTGTCGATCCTCGACCAGCTCACGTCTCCTTCCGTGGCTGGCGCCGAGTGGACGATGCCGAAGGAGCCTCGCGTCCAGACGTTTTGCCGATCGTGAGCCCAGACCGCGACGAACGTGTCGTAGCTCTCGTAGCTCTGCGTGGCGGACGCTGCCTGCATCCGCTCCCAGCCTGCGCCGCCGTTCACATACAAGCGACCGCCGGAGTCGAACCAGTCGTAGATGTTCGCACCGGCGACCCACACGTCGAGGCCGCTGCAGGATATGGAGTAGAGCTCCTCATCCGGATCGAAGCTCGAGGTGGACCAGACGGGCGCTCCGTCCTGCCCGGTATCTCCCGTCCAGCGGAGCACCGTCCCCTGGATGCCGACGATCGCGACGTTCCGCGCGTGCTCGGTGTCGCGCGTTCCCTCGCAGATGCCCACGAGGTCGCTCGTGACGCCGCTCGGGACCGCCGCCCAGCCGCTGCCGCCCTGGCCGCGGAAGATCGCGCCGCCCGCACCAACGACCCAGACGGCGTTCTCGTGGTCGCCCCAGATGCCGTAGAGCGCCGTGCCGGCCGTCCAGACGATCGACCAGGACGCACCGTTCCACCGGAGGACGTGGCCCTCTTCGCTCACGGCCCACGCATCGTTCTTCGCGGGGACCCAAACGTCCATGAGCTTGAGCGTTCCGCCGTCCGGGACCGGCAGCGCCGTCTCGCACCAGTCCACGGTGCAGCGCGGGATCTCGGCGTCCGCTGCGTCGCTCGCGCCGTCTCCTCCGCCCGCGTCGAGGTCACCGACATCGACGACGCCCGCGTCGGTCGACGCTTCTGCGCTTGCTCCGCCGTCGTCGTGAACGTCGACCGCGGAGCGCTCGATCTCTCCCGTGGAGCACGCCGCGAAGGCGCCGAGGGCGAGGAGGGCTCCCATGGCGCTCAGCCGCACGTGATGCGCGTTCATTTCGTTCCTCCTCCGACTCCGGCCGAGCCGCCTCGATGGAGGATGACGCGGTCGCCTACGACCCAGATGTCGTCTGGTCCACTCCCCCAGATGGCGTTGAACGTCGTCGAGGGCGGGACCTCGGGGACCCGCGATCGCGTCCAGCTCGATCCGTCACCGTGCAAGATCGTGCCCTCGGCCCCGACGACCCACACGTCGCTCGCGCTGGAACCCCAGATCGCGTTGAGCGTCTCCGTCGTCGTGGAGTCGGAGGGGCCCCAGTAGAGCTCCCCGCCTTCGTTGTACGTGTAGTGGCGGATCGTGCCGATCGCGCCGACGGCCCAGACGTCGTCCGTCGCCGTCCCCCACACACCTCTCAGATGCGAGCGCGTGTTGCTGTTCGTCTGCGTCCACTGAGCGGCTCCGCCCCAGAAGCCGTCCGTATGGAGAATGCGGCCCGATTCGCCGACCAGCCACACGTCCTTCGGACCGGTTCCCCACATCGCCAGGAAGTTCATTCCAGTCCCGGGGGCTCGGTAGAAATCGAGCGCCGCGACCTGCGCGACCCCGCCGTCGACCCATCCCTCGGAATGGAAGCAGCGGGTCAACGTCGAGAACGCGGCGCCGGCGCTGCCGACGATCGTCCAGACGTCCGCTTTGCCGCTGCCCCAGATCCCTGCGACCACGCTCGTCGGATTGCCGACCCTCCGGATCATCTCGAAGCTCGACCAGTCCGTCGCCGTCTCGTTCCAGCCCGTCGCGTGGAGGAGCTCGAACGAAGTGAACGCCCAGACGTCGTTGGGTCCGCTCCCCCAGATCCCGAACAGCGGCTTCGGCTGCCCGGCGTCCGTGAGGAGGCGCTGCTCGCTCCACGCGGTCCCGTTCCAGTGGAGGATCGTTCCGTTCGAGCCCACGGTCCACACGTCGTTCGTGGCGCTTCCCCAGATCCCGTAGAGCGCCGCGCGGTCGTTCGGCATGTCGACCCGGCACCAACCGTCCTCGCTGCACGGACCCGTCACGGGCGGCGCGCCGCCGTCGCTGGCCCCGTCATCCGATCCCGCCGCGTCCGTGACGCGCGGGCTGTCGGCTCCGGCGTCGTCGACCGAGCCTTCCGCGGAGGGCTGGTCTTCGCCGGCCGCACATCCCGCCATGCGGAGCCCCAGGAGGAGCACCGCGACGAGCGAGATGTCCATCCGGAGGACCGAGCGCATTCGACGCCTCATCGCGTGACTCCAGCAGGGCAAGGCTCCGTCGCGCAGGCGCCGTTGGTGCACGCCTGTCCGGTTTCGCACGTCACGCCGCACGCACCGCAGTGCTGCGGATCTTTCTCGAGGTTGACCTCGCAGCCGTCCGCCACGTCGAGGTTGCAGTCGGCATACGCTTTCTCGCATTCCATCCCGCACTTGCCGAACTTGCAGATCGGCTTCGAGTGCGGGCGCGCGAGGCACATCACGCCGCATCCTCCGCAGTTGAGGACATCGGACTCGAAGTCGTCGAGGCACCCGCAGCCGTCCGGGCCCCGGTCGCACTGGCACGTGCCCCCGACGCAGACCTCTCCGGCAGCACATGCGTCGCCGCAGCGCCCGCAGTTCTTCGGGTCCTTGGTCAGATCGACCTCACATCCGTCCTCGAGGTCCCCGTTGCAGTTGGTCCACGGCGAGTTGCATTTCAGCTGGTCGCACGTGCTGTCGACGCACCCGTACTTCATGTTCTTCGGCGGCGCCGGCGCGCCCGGAGGCGGCCAGAAATTGCACCAGTTGTCACATGCACCGCAGGCGTAGTCGTTCGACGTGAGGTTGGTGCAGATGCCGTCGCAGTAGACCTCGCCGGGCTTGCAGGTCTCGCACGTCCCGCCTCGGCAGACGGCGCCGTTCGCACAAGCGTTCCCGCATGTGCCGCAGTTCGTGTTCGTGGTCAGCGAGGTCTCGCAGCCGTCCTCGATGTGGCCGTTGCATTCGCCGAAGAACTCGGTCGAGCACTGCATCTGGCACGTGCCCTCGACGCATACCCACATCGCGTGGAGCTCGTTGCTGCGCCACGAATCCGTCGGGCACTTGTGACCGCAGGCACCGCAGTTTTCGGGGTCGTTCGAGAGATCGATGTCGCAGAGGTATTTCGACGTCGAGCACGTCGCGTACTTCCCCTGGCACTTGTCGCTCGGGCACATGTAGACGGTCGGCGTGCTCGGCACGCTTCCGTCCCATTCGCCCGCATCGGGAGTGGCGAGTGGAGGGGGCTGGGACGGCGTCTCATCCGGGTCGAAGACCAGGCGCTGCTCGCTCGTCCCGCAAGCGACCACGATCGCGGACGCGGCGAGCGCGGTCAGGGCGAGCTTCACGTTGCTCGACTTCATGTTCACTGTTTGCCGCACGTGCTCGAAAGCTTCCCGAAAAGTGCCTCCCCGAAGCAGATCGTTCAGGGGACCTCCTCGAGCTCGGCATGGATGCGGGACACGAGGGCGCTCTTCGGATAGCGATCGGCGAAGGTCTTGGCGCGCGCGCGCGCTTCGTCGCGACGACCGAGGCGTACGAGGGCGATGACACTGAGGCCCTCACGCTCCTCGACGAGGTGCCCCTTTGCGAAACGTCGCTGCCCGTCCTCGGCGAGGGCGAGCGCGGCCGCTGGATCTCGGCCCACGAGCGCGCGGATCTTCGCGATCTGCGAGAGCTCCTCGCGGAGCGCGTCGTCGTCGACCGCCGCCGGCTTCGCCGCAACTCGAATGCGAGACGCGGAAGCAGGCGCTGCAGGGAGCGCGTTCACCGAGACGCTCGCCGCTTGATCGTGGGCGGGAGGTGAGGTCACCGCCGCGGCTTCGACCGTGCTCGGGCCTTCGATGGGGAGGGCTCGCGGCGCGGCGATGTCGCTGCCGGGCGCTTCGGTCATCGGAGCGGGCGCGGGCGTACCCGCGATGCTCCACGCTGCGCCGACCGCGGCAACGGCCGTGAGGCCGATGCCCCAGCGGATCAAGCGCGAGGCGCCGAGCCCGAGCTCCGCTCGCGCGGCGGCGGGGCTTTCGCTCGCAGGCGCGGGGTCCGTTGCCGCTTCGGCTGCGGTCGCCGGAATGGCGGCCGTGGAGGCAGCCGCGGCGGCGCGCAGCTTTGCCCAGCCCGCGTCGAGGTCGACCAAGCCGGTCGCCCCGCGCTCGTTGGCAAGCGCCTGGCGCACCGAGGTGGGCACGTCGGGATCGTCGGTCAATCGGCGCGGATCGTTCACGGCGGGTTCCGTCCCCTCGAAGAGAGCTCGTTCACTTTCACTCGACTGCGCGAGATCTTCGCGAACGCCTCGTTGAATGCCTTCCTCGCGTAATGGAGGCGCGAGTGCACGGTTCCGAGCGGGAGACCGAGCGTCTCCGCGATGTCCGCGCAGGTCTGCTCCTCGATCTCGAACAGGACGAACACGGCTGCCTGCTCGGGCTCGAGCGTCGTGACCGCGCGCTGAACATCGGTGAGCGTCTCGTTCACGGCCTGGCGCGCATACGCGTCGGGCGCGCCGTCGTCGACCACCTCGCCGTGGAGCTCGGCGGCCTCGTCGGTCTCGGCGACGCCTTCGCGCCGCCGCAGGCCTCGCCGGTGCGTACCGACGATGCGCCACGCGATGGCGGCGAGCCACGTCGTCGGCTTGGCCCCCTGCGCGCGGAACCCTCCGCGCCGGTGCGCGACGAGGAAGACCTCCTGCACGAGGTCCTCGATGTCGGAGCGCGGAGCGCCGATGCTGGCGATGAAGCGTGCGACGAAGGGCGCGTACGTCTGGTAGAGCTCGCCGAGGTCCTCGAAGGACATCGGCGCGGACGCCGCCGCGGTCTGCGGTTCGTCGGTCGAGGAGGATGGCACGTCGTCGGCCCCGGAAGGGTCGCCAGCCCCGGACGGCGTTGCACGCGCGACCGTGCGTACGGCCTCCGCGTGCGGGCCCAGGACGGGCTCATGCATGGGCGCTGTCGACATCCGTTCCTGGTAGTTGCTGCGGTGTTCCGAGCCTTGCGGCGGGGACGTGGCTGGGGCGATGCACCCTCGTTCTTCGTGTTGTTTGCGCGGGAGGCGGCGGAGCTTCAAAAAATCGTCCAGCGAGCCCCCAGAAACGCCGCCAGCCCAAGAGAAGGCCCCGTACTGCTGAGATCACCTGCAGATCCCGCGGTCACGATGCGCGATGGGCGGAGCACCCACCACGGCTCGACACGTGCGATGACGGACCATCGGCCGAACGTGAGGGTCGCCTCCGGCCCGAGGGCCAAGGCTCCCCAGAGCGTCGAGTTGGCTGCGGAGAGCGCCCTCGACGAAACGACACCCTCGGCGCGATGGACGCCGACGATCGCGGCCGCGCACGGCGCGATCGGGATCTTTCGTATCGGCGGCTCGAGACACGCGTCGAGCCTGCCTGCGGCGAGGCCGACACGCGCGCGCCTGCCTTGTCCGAGCGCCGTGTCCACCGGCAGCGTGGAGAAGGCCGACAGTCCAAGGCGTCCGAGCGGCCGCTGCACGAGCACGAGACCGAGCGCGGCGCCGACCGTGGGCTCGTGCAGCGCGGTGAGCGCCGCGGGCTCGAAGGCGATCGCGAGCACACGTGCGGGAGGCCGCGGCGGCGCAGGCGGTCGCCGGCGCTCTCGAGGTCGTGGTGTCTGCACAGCCGGTGCCTCGGGCGCCGGAGACGGCGGCGGCTCGAGAGGAACCTCGACAGGCGGCTCCTCCGGCGCCGCATTCGCCTCATCGAGCAGCGCCGTGTCGATCGCGACCGCCAGCGCGGCTGCGACCACGGAGCGAAACTCGTCGCACTTGAGGCTGCGGCGCTGCACGAGGCGCTCGCCGACGACCACGCCGTCGAGCGAGAGCTGGGAGAACGCGTCCGCTCCGTGCATCGTGACGGCCACCGAGAGCCGCGCGTCGACCTCCTCGCGATGCAGGAAACCGGCTGTCTCGCTCGCGAGCGCTGCGCGCGACAGGCACTCGGACGGCGCCACCTCGATCGCATCCGCGAGCGGCCGGGGCAGCGCGGCCGCATCCGCGCGCGCAAGCGCGTCTTCCGTCATCGCCGCGACCACGACGAGGCCCCCGACGAGAGATCGGAGACGCGCCATGATTGATTCTTACCTCTCCTCTGCCCGAAAGCGGAGGCCTTGCGTTTGAGGGCCCTCAGCTTTCGGGCACCTCCCCAACGGCTGCGCGAAGCTCGTGCGGGCCCGTCCTCCCTCAGCCCGCCTTCGCGCTCCTCGCCTGGCCCGACGACCGCACGAGGATCTGCGCGAGTGACATCGCCTCGATCATGCCGCGCGGGTCGGCGGTCCCCTTGCCTGCTCGATCGTACGCGGTGCCGTGGTCGACGCTCGTGCGCACGATCGGCAGGCCGAGCGAGACGTTCACCGCCTCGCCGAAGCCGAGGAGCTTCATCGGGATCGTCGCCTGGTCGTGATACATCGCGACCACGCCGGCGTAGCCGCCGTTCGCTGCGAGACGGAACGC
>JAEXCN010000255.1 GCA_023402175.1 Pseudomonadota bacterium
GCTCCTCGAAGTCCGCGCGCGCGCGCCAGGCAGAGAAGACTCATTTCAACGACTTCAAGCGTTACTCCTCTAAAGGGATCACGCATGCGCGAAGCGTTTCGTGAGAGGCGACGAGGGTCCAGGTGGGGAGTGAAGCAAGGCCCCTCCCTCTGATCTCCCTGTAGCCGTGTCACCCTGTGAATCTCTCCCCGAAAGGACGTGCGCAGGAGTCGATAGAGACCAGAGGTCAGCTGTCTTCATGTCTCCCTGTTAATCTTCTTCTCGAAAGGGCTTCATCGCTGCGACTGCGCCTGCGCGCGAGAGATGTCCACCCTGTCAAACTCGTGGACTGCCTCGTGGAGTGCGGAGCGTCCGATGCTGCGCTCGGAGTGCGACGCGATGAGACCATGGATCAGGCCACGACGCCTTGGTGGTTACAGACGACGCAGCGCGATCTGCGCTTGGTCGCGCACCAGCGTGTTCGGATCGCTCTTCGCCAGCTCCTCGAGGACGCCGCGCGCGCGTGTGTCGTGGAGCGCGCCGAGCGCGTGGCACGCCGCGTTGCGGACGTCCGCGTCGGGATCTTTCGCGAGGAGTAGGGCGGCGTCGAAGCCCTCCGGAGCGCGAAGCTGCCCGAGGAGCTCGGCTGCGTTGCGCCGGACCTTCACGTCGCCGTCGTTCGCGAGGCGCGCGACGGCAGGAACGTCCGTGAAGGAGTTGATGCGTCCTGCAGATCGGATCGCGGCGAGCTTCACACGCGGATCGACGTCGGCGAGCGCCTTCGTGAGCGCGCCCTTGCCATCGTCGTTCAGGCGTCCGAGCGCCGCTGCGGCCGCGGCGCGGACCGTCGGATCGGGATCGCGTTCGACCGCGACCGCGCAGGCGTCGATGCCCGGAAGCGCGAGGAACTCTCCGAGCGCGTTCGCCGCGTACATGCGGCGGACGGGATCGGTATCGTTCTGCAGCGTGAGGAGCGTGCGCTCGTAGACCTGGCCCTTCCCGAAGACGCCGAAGATGCGCCGACGCAGCCACCAGGCGGCGATCTCGCGCGTGCGCGGGTTGGCGTCGTAAAGGAGCGGCTCGACGGAGGGGATGCAGTCGAGGCACTCGACGCGCTCGCCGTGCTCGAGCGTCTCCCAGATCGCCATCATCGAGCCGGAAGCCGCGACGCTCTTGATCCGATCGCTCGTCGAGATGTGCTCGATCTGGTCGGGCGGAATCGGGCCATACACGCGCTGCGTCCCGGCGATGTTCTCCGAGGTGTCCGCCGTCGCGTGACCGCTCGACACGAGCGACGCGCAGGCGAGCGCCAGCGTGGCAACGATCCCGACGTATCCGAGCTTGTACCGATCTGGACGGAGCCCAGCCGTGCGGGAGGAAGGACGGCCCGAATTGAAGTCCCTGGAGACACGCATGGTGTTCATCTCCTCAGTACCTCCGGCCCGGGGCGACGGGATCGCCTTGCGTGTAAGGAACGAAGCCGGTGTTCTGCCGCGCGTAGAACTGACCTCCGAGGTCGATCGACTGCACGAGGATGCGCCGCTCGTCATCCGTCAGCTCGACGCCTTTGTCCTCCGGATGCATCACGGCGTTGCCATACGCAAAGGTGCCGTCGGGGGCGCGAACGTTCAGCTTCTTGATGAGCGCCGACTCGCGTGCGTTGTTCGGGATCGCCCAGAGCGGTGGCTTCTCGCCGCCCGCCTGTGAGAGCCCCATGCCCATCTCCATCGTCGCGGGGAAGAAGAGCGAGACGTACGACTTCGGGTACTTCTCGGCCTTCCGGTCGTAGACGACGTCGATCACGTCCGACGACAGATCGAGGTACGGGATGGTGAAGGTCTGCGGTGCGCCCGTCCCCGGGACCGTCGCCGACATCTGGTAGCTGCGGCCCGCGAACGGATCGTTCGCTCCGCCCGAGTGGCACTGCACGCACTTCTTGTCGAGGATGTCCTGGATGAGGATCTTCGGCGTCGTCGTGACGTCGTAGCCCTCCTTCAATGCCCAGGGCAGCTCGATCCGATCGGGGATCGCGGCGAGGAACTGCTGCGCCTGGCGCTGCTCGGCGACGGTCGGGTTCTGACCGCGCGACGGAGCGCCGACGCCCGCGCGCTGCTCGTGACAGCCGATGCAGCGGCGATCTTCGCCGGGCATGCCCTGGATCCAGAGGCGCTGGTTGCGGATCGAAAGCCCGAACTTGTCGATCGGCTGGAGATGCACCGGCACGTACGGCGGGATCTCGGCGAGCCAGCTCCCGTCGGGATTCACGTCGGCCTCACCGAGGATCGCAGCGCCCTCATCCATCGTGAGGCCGAACATCGAGACGCCCTTCGCGCCCTCGCTCGAGAAGCCCTCGATGACGCGGACCTTCACCGCCTGCTTGAGCGCCTCGGCGAGCGGGACTCCTTGATCGCCGAACTGCGCGCCCTTCACGACGTCGGTGAGGCTCGTCTTCGTGATGTCGACCGAGCCGATGCGCACCGGCGAGCCAGGATCGACGTTCGAACCGACGATGTCACGAATGAGCGGCGGCTCGACGCGCGGCGTGACCGCGAGCGCGTTGAGCTCCCACGTGCTGCGATCGTTGTAGATGAGCTGGTTCTTCTTCGCCTTGGAGTCGAAGATGTAGATGCCGAAGTCCGGCGGTGTGGCCGACTGCTCCGACAGATCGTTGACGGGCCCGTCCGCCCACGACACGAGGATGCGCCCGTCGGGGAGCGCGGACGGCTCGCGGTAGCGACCCACGGGCGACGGCCCCATCGAGACGGGGACCTCGGGCGTGAGGATCGTGTACTCGACGTTCTCCTCGTCCACGCAAGGACGTCCGCCCTTGTCGAGGATCTTCGGGTTCATGCAGACTTCGTCGGCCTTGTTGCGTGCGTCGATCTTCACGAGCGCGCCCGCGTGGATCGTGCGCTCGCGTGACGTCGCGATGCCGATCATGACGTTCGGCTCGATCTCGCGGACGCTGAAGAGCGAGTTCGACGGCTTCGCGTGCTGGCCGGCGATCGCGAGCATCTGCGTGCCGTCCGGGTTCGCGGCGAAGAGCTTCACGTCGTTGACGCCGCCGAGGTGCTCCCAGCGCGAGTAGCCGACCTTGCCGTCGTACCGCATGAACGGCGCGACCGTGTGCGAGAGGTTCTGCGACGCGAGCCGGCGATCGGCGTCGCCGCCGTCGACCGAGATCGTCGCGAGCTGCGTGACGCCGCGCCCGTGGTTGTACTCGTCGTGGCGCGTGCCCATCGCCGTGTACATCTCGTTCGTGACGAACGCGATGCGACCGCCGGGGATGTAGATCGGGTTGATGTCGTCGTGCGGGCCGCCGGTGCGCTGGTGGATCTCGAACTTGCCGTCGGGACCCTCCGTGAGCTGAGCGGTGTAGATGTGATAGTGATCTTCCGCGTCGCGCTTCATCGAGAAGACGACCTGCTTCGCGTCGAACGACACGTCGGCGCCGTTGAAGTCGGCGGTCGCGAACTCGGACGTGATGACCTTGAGGACGCCATCGGGCCGCGGGGGCGTGAGCATGACGAGCTGGCCGCCCGGCTCGTAGCGCTCGTAGTCGAGCACCTGGCCGTTGCCTCCGGCGACGTTGACCGTCGCGCCCTGACCGGCGCCGGCCGTGTGCTGTCGCTTGATGAAGATGATCGCACCGACACCGGCGCCGGTGTCGGTCGAACCTTCGGAGCCGCAGCCGGCTATGAAGGCGTGACTGGCAGCAAGGGTGCCGAGACCCACGACGAGAGCAAGCGCGGTGAGCCGGGTGACGTTCTTCATGTGCCTCGAAGATGAGAGCAGGAGTCGCGCCAGCGCGGTAGAGGCCAACATCCCTCGTCGTTCCAGCGTGCCTCCGCCTTTCCGTGCAAGCTGCAAGGGGCATGTGCCCACGATTCGCGTGGGCACACGCCCCCAAACGCGGGCCGCCGCGTCCGCGGGAGCGTGTGGGAGCCTGGCGTCGCGCTTCGCACCGGGTTCGTGGGAGCGCGAGTGGCGAATGGCGCGGTCGTGAGGGCGTCACTCACGTGAACGAGTGAGGACGCGCGTCATCGGCGCGGGCGCGTCTTCACGTTCCTCTCGGTGCAGCCGTCGTCATCAAGGGCGCTGCTCCGAGCCTCTTTCCGATGATCCGTGGCGTCGTCGTTGGTGAGACGAATCGAATCCGCAAGTTCTACCTCGCAGGCCCACCGGAGCAGGAGGCTGCCCCAGCGATCGGACTCGAATTCGACCCGGCGAAGGGGATCGTCGAGGTCGACTTCTGAAGACCGGAGATCGGCGGGTACGGCGCTGTGCGGAAGACGCCGGGCGGAGCCGCGATTTCGTCCGTCAGGGG
Organism: Pseudomonadota bacterium; assembly: GCA_023402175.1. Classification (GTDB taxonomy): domain Bacteria; phylum Myxococcota_A; class Polyangia; order Polyangiales; family Polyangiaceae; genus Labilithrix. The sequence goes on from JAEXCN010000255.1 coordinate 4,307, forward strand.
TGCGAGGCATCGCGCAGCTCTCGGGTGCTCGAAATGGTCATTGAAACAAAAGCCGCAGGGCATCGAGCTCGTGCGTCTGGACGCGAGTCGGCCCGATCTTCGATCTTCAGCCAGTCGCCTGACGGCAGCCATCGTGGAAATCGCGTAGATCCGGCGGCTGGTCGCGCTGGCTCGCTCTCGCCGGGCATTGTGGGTTCCCACGATATGGCTTGGCGGCGGCGCTTCGTAGCGTAGTGCTGCTCTGTTACGTACGGCCTGAGGTCGGTCGCGAGAGCGATAGGGGCTGCCATGACTGACGAGGTCCCGTCACCCGTTCGTGAAGGCGACGTGCTCGCCAAGAAGTACCGCGTCGAGAAGGTCCTCGGCGTCGGTGGGATGGGTGTGGTCGTCTCGGCGATGCACCTCCAGCTCGATCAGCGCGTCGCGCTGAAGTTCTTGCTGCCGTCCGTGCTCGCAAACGCCGACGTCGTGGAGCGGTTTGGTCGCGAGGCGAGAGCGGCCGCGCGGATCAAGAGCGAGCACGTGGCGCGCGTCATCGACGTCGGCGAGCTCGACACGGGCTCGCCGTACATGGTGATGGAGTTCCTCGAAGGGGAGGACCTCGCCAGGGTGTGCACGCTCCGGGGCCCGCTGCCGATCGAGGAGACGGTCGGCTATGTGCTCGAGGCCTGCGATGCCATCGCCGAGGCGCACGCGGCCGGGATCATCCATCGCGATCTCAAGCCAGCGAACCTCTTCGTCGCGAAACGGCCTGATCGCACGCCGATCGTGAAGGTCCTCGACTTCGGCATCTCCAAGGCCACGTCGTCGGTCGCTGGACAGCTGACATCGACACAAGCGCTCCTCGGCTCGCCTCTGTACATGTCGCCGGAGCAGATGACCGCGTCGCGCACGGTCGATCCGCGGAGCGACATCTGGTCGATCGGAGTCATCCTCTACGAGCTCTTGGCCGGGCGTACGCCGTTCCTCGGCGAGACCATGCCCGAGCTCGTGGCCGCAATCCTCTCGTCCGCGCCGACTCCTCTCGAGGAGCTTCGACCGGATGTACCCGCCCCACTCGCGGCCGTCGTGGCGCGCTGTCTCGAGAAGACTCGCGACGCCCGGTTCGCGTCGATTGCTGCCCTTGCAGCGGCGCTCGCGCCATGGGGACCCGAGGAGACGCAGCGATTGCCGGAGCGGATCTCGCGTGTGCTCGGTGACCCGCAGGTCGAGGTCCAGTCGAA
>JAEXCN010000270.1 GCA_023402175.1 Pseudomonadota bacterium
CGCTGGGTGACGCTCGGCGTGCAGAACATGCCGCAGGAGATCCGCTCGCGGCGAGAGCTGCCGAAGATCCCGACGATCGTTGTTCGCGGGCCTTTCTCGCCGCGGGGCGGCTACGTAATCCGGCCCCACCGCCAGCAGATCAGTCCGAAAGTGGATGAGAACGGCACAGAGCTAGAATCGCATCACGGCGTCCTGACCGAGATGGCCAAGTCGATGGTTTACAGATATTCGGAGGGCGCGGCGCCTACGATCCTGATGACGAAGGAGCAGCACCGCCAAACCGTCAAGCTTTGGGAGACACAGAAACCCGAGCTCATGCGAAGGGGAGTCCTCCCCTCACGGCAAACGCCCAAGGGCGCGACCGTTGTCGACTGGAGCCGCGTCTCTCCCGAGATGAAGAGGGCTCTTTCGGAGAGCATCATGAGCAACATCAGGACACCGGTTCCGAAGGAGGTGCAAACCAGATATTTCGAGACTTTCGAAGTCTACCGCCAGAATCAGGAAGCTCAGCGCGCGTTCGACGAGTTCGATATGGCGATGAGCCGTTGGAAGCAGTCTGTACAGGAGATCAGGCCATTGCCTCCAAGGGGGGAGTGATGTGGCGCTCGCTCCGAGCCCGCGATGGTTGGACGACGCCGCTTCACGAACGACCTGAAGGGTGCGAACGCGGTCCGCCGCGCCCGTCGCGAGACGGTTGGCGACAAAGGAGAGCCGCACTCCGAGGACGTCGTCACGACGGAGCTCGGAGAGCTCTCGCCCAACGCCTCGCTCCGGGACCGGAGAAGAAGGGGCAGTGGTCCCCTGCACGAGGGAACGCTCGAGATTTTCCGGGCGGGTGCAGGGCGCGTCGAGGACATCAACATCTTCCACTGCGTCGCGCATGACGAGCCACGCCGGAGTGCTAAGTCGTCTCCGGCGCCCCGTTCCTTTCATGCGACAATGGCACCCGATGCCGAGGAAACTTTTCGCTGACGAGCTACAGGGACCCACGTGGGATCGCGTGCGCGCGATCCGACGAAGACATTTCGGGAACAGCGGACAGGCGCTCGACCCCGAAGTAGTGCCCGAGGTGTTTCACCACCTCATGCCGTACGCCTCGCTCCTGACGACCGGTGAGGAGGCCACGCTCCACGAGTTCTTTGATGCCCTCGACGACACGACGCGCAATGCGCTCATGTCGGCGATCGAGCCGCTCGTGGACCAACTCCGGGCTTATGGGCTCGACGGTCCCGAGGCGTTCCAAGGGCGAGAGCAGATGCCGCCAGAGCCTCCCGAGCGCTCCGACTTCTCAGCGCAGGAACTGCCGGAGATGCTCGCGATTCAGGCGATGCGCGAGATCATGAGCGCCCCGTTGAAGAGACAGGAACCGTCACCGCCCGAGGAGGACGCCATGCTCGACCTTGCCCGTTTCTACAACCTCAACGAAGAACGGTGGGTCCCGCCCCGCAGCCCTTCGGGAGCGTAGCGGTGAGGCCGGCTCGGCCACGCAGCGGCCCGGCCGAAGGCGGGGTGGCGCGCGCAGGCTGAGCAGCATGGCATCGTCACGCGATGTCACATGTCTCGGCGGCGCGTGGAGGCCATCGAGAGGATCGTCGTGTTGGCGAGCGGACGACCGAGCACCAGGAAGCCGACGTCGGGATCGCAAGCACCTGGCGCGTCGGATCAACATTCGAACCGCACGCCCGGCGCGGCCGTATCCACATCGGGACGGCCGTGCGTGCGCGTGCACACTGCAATCGCCGCGGGATCGACTCGGCGAGGTGATCGCCGTTGTTCGAGGGACCACGCGCATCGCAGGACGGCGTTCGGGTCACTGCACGAGACACGCGATAGAGAGCCGTAAAGCGGGGCTCGGCGCCACGAGCGCACCGATGCACAGCGTGATGTACGAAGGCGGGTCGGGCAACGAAGTGGCGATCATGACGACCAGCCGCGCCCGGACCGGTGGACCGCACTGCAGGCTTCGTCGGCGAGGGTTCCGGACTATGGTGCCCGCCGTGAACGCTCGGTTCTCTGCCAAGGCCGCCCTCGCGGTACTTCCATTCTTCTCGATGGCCGCGTGTGGCGACGACGATGCCCTGCCCGCCCGCGATGGAGGGACTGGTGAAGCCGGCGCTCCCGTGTGCGCGCAGACGCCCCCGCCGGAGAAGACCGCTGCCGCGTGTGACGTCACGATCGAGTCGCCGCCGCTCCATGTTTCGCTGCACGTCCCCGAAGGGACGCCTATCGCCTATTGCTCGAATCCTCCATCGAGCGGCGATCACTATCCGGTGTGGGCCGCGTTCCAGGAGTACACGACCCCGATCGAGTGGCCGTACCTCGTGCACTCGATGGAGCACGGAGCCGTCGTCCTGCTCTACAAGTGCGAGCCGCCGGGGTGCCCCGAGATCGTCGATCAGCTGAGGAAGGTGCGGGACAACGCCGCCGCCGATCCCGTCTGCGCCCCGCACGGGGACACGAAGCGGATCATCATCGCGCCGAGCACGACGATCCCGACGAAGGTCGCCGCTGCGGCGTGGGGCAAGACCTACAAGGCCGCGTGCGTGGACATGCCGACGCTCGAGGCGTTCGCTCGCGACAACTACGCCAAGGGTCCGGAGAACCTCTGCGACCCGGGACGCACGTTCTGAGCGTCGCGCCAGCCAGCGCCTACCCGCGTCGGCGGCCGGAGGGAGCGCGTCCGCCAAAGCGTTCAAGCGTGCGGTCGGGACGACGCCAGGCCGCTTCCGACACGGATCCTGAAGCGCCCACGCGCATGCGAAGAGGCCGGCCGCCCGGATGAGCGACGGACCTCTTCATGGAGGACTCGACAGTGAGGTCGTCGCCGTCAGCTGCGGCGACGACGGCGCATCCCGAGAAGCGCCAAGCTGGCGAGCGGAGCCAGCGCGAACGTCGCCGTGGGCGCGGGCGCCGTACGGCAGCCGCAGCCATCGCTGACGGGTGCGGCGACATCGCCAGGCGTGCCGGCGTCGTTCGTTCCGTCGACGGGGGCGCCGGGGGCGCCGGGGGCGCCGGAGGTGTCTTTGGTCTCGACGGTCTGCGTGAGCGCCGTCGACGTGCTGGCGGAGAACGACATGGTGCCGAGGTACTTCGCCGTCATCGCGTGCCCACCCGCGGTGAGCGACGAGGTCGCCACCGTGGCTTTCCCGCCCTGGAGGGTGGCCTTCCCCAGCGAGGTCGAGCCGTCGAAGAACTCGACCTCGCCGCTGAACCCGGCGACGGCCGAAGCGACCGTGGCCGTGAACGTCACGCTCTCGCCGAGCGTCGACGTCGAAGCCGAAGTCGCCAACGTCGTGGTCGTGGCCGCCTTGTCGACCGTGTGCGAGGCGGAGCCCTGCCCGGTCGCATACGTGGCGTCGCCGCTGTACTCGCCGACGAGCGCATGAGCGCCTACCGCTAGCGTCGCGGTCTTCACCGTGGTCTCGCCGTTCGCACCGACGGTACCCGTAGCGATCGTCGTCGAGCCATCCTTGAACGTCACCGTTCCGGTCGGCGCACTGCCCGGACCGGCAAGAACCGCCTTGATCGTGATCTCTTGGCCGAAGGTCGACGGGGTGGGCGAAGAGGTCACGACGATCGTCGCCGCATCGGCGTTCACATTCTGCTCGAACGCGGCCGACGTACTGGCGTTGAAGCTACCGTCGCCGCCGTACTCGACGGTGACGGAGTGTGCGCCGGTCGTGAACGTCGTGGCAAAGGTGGCCACGCCCGTCGCATCGAGTGTACCGGTGCCGAGGGTGGTCGCGCCCTCCATGAACGTGACCGTTCCGCTCGGGATGCCCGCGCCAGAAGCGGTCGGTACGACCGTGGCCGTGAGCGTGACGCTCCTCCCCGAGAGCGACGGATCGGAGGAAGACGACACGCTCGTCGAGGTGTCCGACCTGTTCACCACCTGAGCAAGGGCAGCCGACGTACTGGTCGCGAAGCTCGTGTCACCCGCATACACCACCGTGATCGGGTGCGAGGCGACGGCGAGCGTCGCGATCGAGAGCGTTGCCGATCCTTGAGCGTTCAGCGTGCCCGTGCCGAGCGCGATCGTCCCGTCCGTGAACGTCACGATGCCGGTGGGGGTGCCAGGCGCGGCCGAGGCAACGGTCGCCGTGAACGTGACCGACTGACCGAAGACGGACGGGTTCGGCGAAGCCGCGAGCGTCGTCGTCGTGATGGCCGGATCGACGGTCAGGGAGACCGATGCCGCTCCGGCCCCGTGGTTCATGTCGCCGGCGTAGGCCACGTCGATCGTGTGCGGGCCGCCCGAAAGTGACGCCGTGGAGAACGTCGCCACGCCCGAAGCGTCGAGTGCGCTCGCGCCCAGCGTCGTCCCGCCGTCCTTGAACGTGACGGTGCCCGTCGGCGTGCCACCGCTGCCAGACGAAGCGATGGTCGCGGTGAACGTGACGTTGTCTCCGAACTTCGAAGGATTAGGCGCAGCGGTGACCGAGGCCGAGACGCCATCCTGGTTCACGACCTGCGCGAGGGCGCTCGAGATATTGCCGGCGAAGCTGCTGTTGCCGGAATAGACGGCGGTGATGCTGGCCGTGCCAACGGCGAGCGATCCCGTCGTGAAGGTCGCGACGCCCGCACCATTGATCGTTCCGATCCCGAGCTCGTCACCTCCACTCCGGAAACTGACAGTGCCCGCAGGGACGCCAGCGCCTGGCGCGACCGCCGCGACCGTCGCCGTAAAGGTGACGTCTTTGCCGACGACCGAAGGATTGCTCGAGGACGCAAGCGCCGTCGTCGTATTGGCCTTGTTGACGACCTGCGAGACCGCGCCCGCCACGCTTGTCGCGCTCGCCGCGTAGTTCGAGTTGCCGTTGTACGTCGCTACGATCGCGTGCGTTCCCACGTCAAGCGAAGCGATGGTGAAGCTCGCTTGCCCGGCTCCCCCGAGGGTCTGGGTCGCGAGCACGGTCGGTCCGTCGGTGAACGTGACGGTGCCCGTGGGCGTGACGCCGGCGCCAGCGACGGTCGCCGTGAACGTGACCGACTGACCGAAGGCGGAGGGGTTCGTCAGCGATACGTTGGTCGTCGTGGACGAGGCGACGCTCACGATGTGTGAGGTCGTTCCCGTCGCCGCGGCGTGCTTCGCGTCTCCGGCATAGTCGGCGGCGATCGTGCGACTGCCACCGACCAGCGTGGCGGTCGAGAACGTGGCGACGCCTGAGCCGTCGAGCGTCCCGGTGCCGAGCGTGGTCGTGCCGTCGCGGAACGTCACCGTGCCGGTGGGAGCTCCGCCGAGGCCGACGGAAGACACCGTGGCCTTGAACGTGACGTTCGTGGCGTAGGTCGACGGGCTGGGCGAAGCGGTGAGAGCGACAGTCGCGCCGTCCTGATTGACGACCTGCGATACGCTCGGCGAGGTGCTCGTCTTGTAGCTCGCATCGCCGGCGTAGTCCGCCGTGATGCCGTGCGTTCCGATGCTCAGCGTACTCGTCGTGAAGGTCGCGACGCCCGAGCCGTCCAGCGTCGCGCTCCCGAGCACCGTTGCGCCTTCGCGGAAGGAGATCGAGCCAGCCGGCGTGCCCGTTCCGGGAGACTGGGCGGTCACGGTCGCCGTGACGGTGACGCTCTGGTTGATGGTCGACGGATTGACCGACGAGACGAGCGCCGTCAGCGTGCCGACCTTGTTCACGACCTGCGAGAGCGCGCCCGACGTGCTCGCGAGGAAGGTCGGCGCACCGAGATACTCCGCCGTGATCGAGTGTGACGCGATCGCCAGCGTGCTGGTCGCGACGCTGGCTTGCCCTGCGCCGTTGAGCGCCACGGCTCCGAGCACCGTTGCGCCGTCACGGAACGTCACCGATCCGGTCGGCGTCCCCCACATGGAGGTGACCGTCGCGGTGAACGTCGTCGACTGACCCAAGACGGACGGATTGGCCGAAGAGGCAAGGGCCGTCGTCGTCGTCGTTGGCGGTGGTTGGTCGAAGGTCGCACCGAACGCAAAGTCGCAGCCCTGGTAAATCGACCAGGCGGTCGTCGTCCACCCGACCCCCGGCCCGTCGTTCAGCACGAAGGCGCCTCCTCCCGGATACGGATTTGAGTTGCTGAAGCCCCATGAACCGACCGCGTCGGGAAACGCGTCCTCGGTGGTCGACGCGAAGAGGACGTACTGGGCGCCGGGCATCAGCCTGACGTTCGGATTGAAGACCACGGTCTCGTTGGACGCGCCGCTCGTCGACCGAGGAGGGCCGTTCCACAGGCTCGCCCCGGTCGCCTTCGCCCCATCCCACGCATAGATGTGCCCGCGGAAGATCACCGTCGTGGGCAGGGACATGACAAACGAAAACGAGAGGAGGAGAGAGTCGGTCGCCGGGATCGTCACGACCTGCCCGAACGCGACCCCCCGGCCGAAGCGCCGCCCGAAGTTGGACAAGGAGATCGTTCCGGGAACCGAGATGGTGGTCAATCGATCGGCGCGCGTCTCGACCCGCTCCGCTGGCGCGTCGGTCGCGCCTTGCCCGCAGCCCACGATGGCGAGCAGCAGAAGCAACCAGAGCCAACCATATCGTCTCATTCGGAGCTCTCCATCGGCGCGGCGGGAACGTTGGCTAAGCGGCTCAGCCTATTCGTTTTCCCGACACGACGAAACCACGCCGTCGCGCCCCGGTCTTCGCGCTCCTCCGCTATCTCCGCTGGGCTGGCAGGCTCGAGGTGCGTGCCCTTGATTCGCTTTCCTGCGCCTCACCGCGGATGGACGTGGTCGGATCGCATCAACCGCATGCTCCGCAGTTCGCGGGATGGCGGAGCCCGAAGAAGTAGGATGGCAAACCGATGGGAAAGAACCAGCTCGAGCTGTTCTGCACGAGCGCCGACTTGACAGCAGTGCTCAATGACGTGCAGGAGCAATCGCCAGTTTCGTTCGCCGTTGCTGGACTGTTCGACACAGCCAAGATCCGTACGCTTGCCAGCCCAGACGAAGTATTGGCCTTCGTCGCGACTTCGGGCGAGACCACGCCGAGCGTCCTCGCTATCGGTGTCGGCACCCCCATTACCGTGCGAGAGGTTCCTCAGAGGAATGGGAGCGTTCGGCATGGGGTAGACC
>JAEXCN010000334.1 GCA_023402175.1 Pseudomonadota bacterium
TCCTCATCCTGAAGAAGATCAAGTTCAGGACGGCGTCGGCGGAGATCCTCCCCGAGTCGAACGAGATCCTCGACGCGGTCGCGGCGACGATCACGCACCACCCCGAGTTCACGCTCATCGAGGTCGCCGGTCACGCCGACGAACGCGCGAGCGACGAATACAACCTCCGCCTCACGCAGGACCGCGTGAACAGCGTCATGGCCGCGCTCATCGCCCGCAAGGTCGAGAGGAGCAAGCTGCGCGCGAAGGGCTACGGCGAGTACTGCCCCGAGGATCCCGGCCACAACGAGGAGGCCTGGGAGAAGAACCGACGCGTCGAGTTCAAGATCGTGAAGACGAAGGACGGCCCGACGAACGTCGAGCTCGGATGCCAGGCCGCCTCCATCAAGGGCGTCCGGCCGGATCCGATCCCGCACTAGTCTCCGGCTTCCCGGTGAAGCATCCGCGGCGAGGAGCGCTCCGGCCTCCTCGCCGCGCTGCTTTTGTCGAAGGCCTCTCGCGCGCGCGAGACCGGTGCTCCGCCCGTGACCACCTCACGTCACGGCGGCGGCAGCGTTCTTCGCTGGACCGCAGCTCTCCTCTTCGCTCGCGCTACACGGTCGGCGTCGGTCGCTCCAAGGCGCCAGCAACGGTGCCCACCTCCGGGCCCGACCAGACCGGCGGAGCGGACGGCTCGGCCTCGTAGCCGATCGGCTCGGCCTCCGGTTCGACCGGGACGCCGCGGCTGCGCGACGCCAGCGAATACGCGCTGCCGATCGCACCGTACTTGAGCGCCGTGCCTCCCGCCCCGAGGCTCCTCACGAGGCTCGCGACGTACGACGGCCCGAACATCAGCGCATCCATTCCGACGGCGCCGATCGTCGCCATCGCCCCTCGCATCACCGATCGTTGACTGACCCGCCGCCCGATCGTGCTGTTGACCATCGAGAAGAGCATCGTCCCTCCGATGATCGCGCCGATCCCTGCGACCACATCCTTCGCGTTGTAGGCTCGCTTGCGACGCCTGAGGAACGGCAGCTGCTCGCCCATCCCGCTGAACGACGCGAGCGGGTTCTGTCGTCGGATCGCCGACGCGATCAGGACGCTGGCGATGCACGCGCCCGTGGTCACGAGGCTCGGCACGACGACGTTCTTCTTCGGCGCAAAGCCTTCGATGCCTCGCACGCGTCCGGCTACTCGCTTTGCGGCGCCCTGGACCTTTTCCTTGATGTCACCGGCGGCCTGTTGTGCCTCCTCCTTGATCTCGCCGGTCGCGCCCTCGAACTTCTCCCTGATGTCCTCGGGCCTCTGAACAGAGGTCGACTGTACATCGGTGTTGATCGTCATGGTGCACCTCTGGTCGGGGCGTGCGAGCACTCGCCATGCCGCTCGCTCCGATCCGAGGAGCTCGGCAGATGCGCGGATCGAGTCTCCACGCGCGTGTACGCGCTCCGGTGCGATGGCCCGAGCGTGCGCTCGCGAGACAATGCGAGGTTTGGTCTCGGGCCCCCGATGACGCCTCAGGAATGGCGACGGCAACGAGCGGCGCGAGCCTGGCTTCGCAGACGCATGCCGCAGCTCGCGAGCGCACGCCGGTTGCAGCGCCAACCCGGCGTATTCGTGCCCATCCGTGCACGGGTTCCGAGGAGGTCGCATGAAGACCAGGAGCATGGCGGGTGTCGTTGCGCTCGCCGGATGTTTCATCGCAACGAGCGGAGCGTGCGGCGACGGCAACCCGCCGAGCACGTTCGAGGCAGCACCGAGTCGAGCTCCAGCCGCGGTCGGCGCAGATCAGTCCGCGCAGCCAGTCGACTCCGCAGAGCCAGGGCAGGGCGAGGCGGTCGCTGCGTTCACGCGCGACGAGGTCATGAACGTCGCCCTCGCGCTGAACCGCGGCGAGGTCGCGCAAGGAGAGCTCGCGCAGAAGCACGGCACGAACACCGATGTGCAGACGTTCGCGAAGCGGATGGTCGACGACCATGGCAAGACGCTCGAGCGTCTCGAGAGGCTCGTCGGTCCACACGCGAGCGGGGCCGCTCAAGCTCGAATCACGCGAGATCCGACCGCGAGCGCGATCCAGCACGAGGATCAATTGATCGCGAACGACCTCGCGACGCACGAGGGCGCAGCGTTCGACCTCGCGTACATGACTGCGCAGATCACCGCGCACGCAAAGGCGCTCGCGATGATCGACCATGTGCTGTACCCGAGCTTGACGGGCGGGCACGTGCCGGCCGGCGCGCCGGAGGGCCAGCACGGCACGCATGGAACCCAGACGGTCGGGATGGACGCCTCCGGCCCCGGCGGAGCCGGCGTAGGTGCCACGCCAGGCGATCCTCTCGTGTCCGAGCTCGAGACGATGCGCGACACAGTGGCAGGGCACCTCGGCGAGGCCGTGTGGATCCAGAAGGCGCTCCGGAGCGGCTCACGCGCGCCGGCGCAGGGCACGACGCAGCAGTCCGGCCCGGCCAAGCGCTCGTGTCAACGATGCCCCGACCGATCCGAGCGACAGTCCCCTGGCCCGCGAGGGTGAGGGGCAGCCGTCAGAAGAAGATCGGGTTCGTCGCCGCGAACGGCTTCCGGCCTGGATGAACGGGCGCGAGATCGCCGTCGCCTTTGGCGTGGAACACGACCCAGTGGCGCGCGCTGCTCTGCGACGGCGCGACGTCGACCTTGGCTTCGTAACGCTTGCCCGGCTCGGAAGAAGTGACGGCCGTGAGCGGGATCGTCTGCGTCGTGATGCCGTCGACGATCACCTCGAGCGACGTTGCCGACAGCCAGCTCGGCGACTGCACCACGATCCGGTACTCGCCGGCGGTGCTCTTCCCGCCGGGACCGATGCCGGCGGGCGCTTCGGCCGTGATGTAGAGGCCGCCGCTCACCGTTGCAGCGCCGGAACGAAGCACGTCGCGAACGATCTCGGGCGTGAGCTTCGTCGGATCGTCGTGGCCGAACCGAAGGCATGTTCGCGGATAGCCGACGGGCGACGTCCGATGATCGTGGCTGTCGGAGTTCCCGGTGGCCCAGTAGGTCTTGCCGGCGTTGAGCAGTGCGAACCAGTCCGCGACGGAGGCGTTGCGGTTGGCTTCGAAGTCGCTGTCGTTGAAGACCTCGATCGCTCCGAACGCATCGCTCCAGAGCTCGGGATCGCCGCTCGCCGTCGCACGGTCGAAGCCCGCAGCGCTGAAGTACGCGCCGAAGCCGGTGCCGCTCGGATGGTTGACGACGAGCACGGGGGTCTCGGGCAGATCGTTCACCTGCTTGAAGAACTCGCCCGGCTTCTTGCCGACCCAGTCGACCGCGCCGTTGTTCGGCGCGTCCTCGCGCGGGTAGATCGGGATGACGCCGAAGTGGCCCCACGTGAATGTCGTGAGCTCCTCGGACGGCATGCCGAAGGCCCACTTCGTCAGCCCGAGCCGCTGGATAATCGGCTGAAAATCGATGATCCACTCGTGCTCGCTCGAGACCGGGATGTCGAGCCCGTCGGCGATCGCGCCCTTCACCTTCTCGTCGGCGGCGTCGGACGAATCGGCCGAATAGAACGAGTGGATGTGGAAGTCGGCGCACATGACGCCGCTCGTGTCCACGGATCGACGGAGCTTCGCCTCGACGACGGCCGGCGTCGCCGGATCCGCCGTGACGGGCGTATCGAGCAGCTCGTACTCGTAGCCTCGCGAGACGATCACCCGATGTGGACCGGGCGGCACCGGAAGCACGGTCGTGCCGGTCACCGCGAAGTCCTGCCAGATCCGACCGTTCACCTCTTCACGCAGACCGAAGCTCGCGGGCGCGGGCACCGGCGCCGACGTCGGGATCACCTGGACGCGCACGGGAAGCGGCTCGCCGGTGACGGCATCGGTCGTTTTCACCTCGATCGTCGCGCGCTTCGGAAGCGTGAGATCGGCCGTCGTCGCGCCGTCGTCGACCGGCGTTGCGGACGGGATCGCCCAGCCCTTCAACGTCGGCGTGAGCGAGGCGGGACCAGGAGGCACGTGCAGGACGTACTCGCCCTGCGCGTTCGTCCGTGCGCGCGTGAGGTATTTGCCGTTCGGCGCCGTCGCGTGCACGAGCGCATCCGCCAGCGCGCCACCACCTTCCTCGCGCAGGACACCACGGACCTCGCGCCACGGCGCCTCCTCGTATGTTCGCCGCTTCGCCTCGAGCAGCCCGTCGATGCCGGGCGCGCCCGTCGCGAGCTCGAGATAGTCGACGGTCTTCTTCTCGCACGGCTGCGCCGAGAGTCCCTGCACGCTGAAGAGCTGAAAGCCGCTCACCTCGAGCTCGTAGCGGATCGGTCGTCCCTCCGCCGCGCGGACGAGGAACGCGGAGTCGCCACTGTCGAACGCGACCCACGGGTTTTCACCTTTCGGCGGCGCGAAGCCGTTCGCCTCCGTGAAGATCTTGCTGCGCGCTGCATGGAAGAAGCCGACGCGCTGCAGGTTCGCGAAGTCGACGATCTCATCGGTCGCGTTGGCGATCGACAGCCGGTAGAGGATCTTCTCGGAGCCCGGCTCGAGGACGTAGTCGATCGCCGCGGGGAAGCCGTACTCGGCTTGCGACAGCGCCTTGAACGTGTCGAGGAACGGGATGTCGGCGAGCACACCGGAGACGCGAACGATCGCGGCCTTTCCGTCCGAGCCGTCCGCGATGACGCTGACCTTGTCGGGCTTGACCGTCTGGCGCGAGAGCGCGACGAGCGTCTCGCCGTATTGGGAGATCCCCTGAGGCTTGCCGTCTTCGCCGACGGGCTCGATCGCGATGATGTCGCCGCCGAAAGGCGCGTACCCGCTCGCGCGACCTTCCGCCTCGATGTAGACCGCGATGCGATCGTTCGCGAGCGCGAAGTCTCCGACGCGCGCCTTCTGCCGGGCGAGCGGCCCATGGACGATCTGCGAGGCGTCGCGGATGCGGCCGGCGCGCGCTTGACCGGCCGCCTTGGCCCCGAACGGATCGGCGTGACCGTCCGTCCCGTGCTCGAAGCGGTACTCCGAAAGGCCGTCGCACACGCTGATGGCCGGAGCGGCAGCATCGGGATCGGACGAACATGCGAACGCTGCCACGCCGAGCGCGGAGAGGAGGAGCCCACGGCACTTCATGGCCCGGATGTTAGACCTGCTCCGCACGCCGGGCGACCGCAGCCCGCCCCCGTGCCGTCTCGGAGACGCGGCTCAGGAAGCGCGCGCGAGCACCCTTTGATGCGAGGTCTTCGCGGACAGCGCAGAATCGATCGCGAATGCGCCGGCACCGAGGAACGCTTGTGCGACGAGCGCGACGATCAGGAAGGCCGGGTACTCCCAGCCGCCCCCGTTCGCCGTGAACATCCAACCGTTGCCGAGGTGCGTCTTCATCGCGCCGAACATGACCGGCAAGAGGGCAAGCGCGACGGCGCGGACGCGGAAGCCGACGAGCAAGGCGAGGCCGCCGAACAGCTCTGCGGCGAACACCGGATAGACGGTCCACGCCGGGAATCCGTTCGCCGTGAAGAACGCCTCGGTGCCAGGGAACGTGTAGACGGCCGCCTTGCCGTAGGCGTGAGCGACGAACACGGCGCCGAGCGCAGCGCGGAGCGCGGTGGGAGCGTAGCCGTGGAAGCGAGCGAGGCTGTGATCGAGCGAGAGAGACATGGGAGCGTCCTTTCGGCGGGGCGATGTCCCCGCGTGTCTGCTCGCAAAGGTAGTTGTGCCGTGTTGCAACGGAATTGGCGCAGATGCAGAGTAGTTCTGCAATGGCGCACAACCTCGACTGGAGCGGCCTTCAATTCGTCCTCGCCGTCGCGGAGAAAGGCTCGCTCGTCACTGCCGCGCGCGAGCTCGGGGTGAATCACACGACGGTGCTGCGCCGCATTCGCGCGTTCGAGCATCAGATCGGCGCACGCCTTTTCGATCGGCGGACGACGGGGCACGTCCTCTCGCCGGCAGGAGAGGCGCTCGTCGCCGCGGCGCGAACGATGCGCGAGACGCTGCTCGATGCCGAGCGGCGGATCGCGGGAGAAGACCTGCGGCTCGAGGGTTCGGTGCGCTTGACCACGACGGACACGCTCGCGCACACGATCCTGCCGCGAGCGCTCGCGAGCTTCGGAGCAGCGCACCCCGACGTGCGCGTCGACCTCTCGACGACGAACACGTTCTTGAGCCTCACGCGCCGCGACGCCGAGGTCGCCGTGCGTCCGAGCAAGGCGGTCGCTCCGAGCTACGTCGGGCGCCGCGTGTCGGAGGTCGCGATCGCGATCTACGCGTCACCGGCGTATCTCGAGCGAGCCCCGGCGCGGACCGATCTCGCGAAGCATCGCTGGATCCTCCCGGACGAGAGCCTCGCGCAGACGACGATCGGCCGCTGGTCTGCACGCGAGCTCGGCGACGCGCGGGTCGCGCTCCGCGCCGACAGCCTCACCGCGATCCATCATGCGGCGATCTCCGGGATCGGCGTCGCGGCGTTGCCTTGTTATCTCGGGGACACGACGCGCGCGCTCCGCCGCGTTCGCGGTCCGGTGCCCGAGCTCGCGACCGAGCTGTGGGTCCTCACGCACGAGGACTTGAAGCGCACGGCGCGCATCCGCGCCGTCACCGATTGGCTCGTCGCACAGCTGTCCGAGGAGCGAGATCTGCTCACTGGGCGGCGCCCCGGTCCGCACATGAAGTGAAGCTCGAGCAAGTACAATCACGCGAGCGGTCGCCAGAAATTCTTGACCCTCACCCAGACGCGAAGGTCCTTCCGCAGCACGCGCGCTGCTTCAGTGGCATGGCCGCGCATCGCGAGCGCGTCGCCGCGTTGCACGGTGAAGCCGTAGCGCGTGCGCACGTAGATCTGGGCGGCTTGGTCGAGCGCGTCCGACCCGAGATTCGTCGCGCGGATCCGTTCCATCAGCTGCTCGACGGAGTCGGCGGACGTCGGGACGACGCCGGAATCTTCGGCAGCGATGCGGATGTACTCCCAGAGGTTGTCGATTCGCTCCGATGGAGGCGTCGGGGCGATCGGCGTCTTCAGATGGCTGAGGAGAAGCGCGCGCTTCGCGGGGCGGTAGAGGACGAGCAGGAGCAGCAGCGGCCAGAGCTTCGGGAGCGTGTTCTTCGCCGCGTTCGCGAGCTTCTGGAGTTGGCGGGCGATGCCTTCGCCGTCGAAGTCGGGGCGAGGCGAGTAATCCGTCTCACTCGTCTCGTGGTGGCCCTCGCGATCGCCTTTGCCGGTGCGCCAGAGATACGGCGCGAGCAGCGCGGTGCCGGCGAAGAGGATCGCGGCCACGGCGAAGATCGCGAGAAGGTTCTTCCGCGGGATCGCCGAGACGCGGCTCTTCTTCGTCTCCGCCTTCGAGATCCGTCTCGCGGCCGCTCCCGAGAGGGCTTGCCACATCTCGACGCGCGCAGCCTGCTTGGCCGCCAGGTAGAAGAGCCAGAGCACGAGGAAACATCCGAGGTAGACGAGCGGTACCGGAAGCCAGGCGGAGACCTTGTTCTCCTCCCACGCGCGGAAGCGGCCCTCTTCGTTGAGGATCACGAACACGCCGCCGATCCATCCCACCGCAGGCCAGAACGAAGCGAAGAGCTCCCACCGATGCATGAGCGAGAGGAGCCCGCACGGGAAGGCGAAACAGAAGAAGAGGAGCGTGACAGCGAAGTATTCGCCGCCGGGGGGATTCGCAAACGTCATCATCCACGCCGCGACCGCGACGCAGATGCCGGTGGTGATGAAGACCGGAAGCGCTCGGACGCGCAAGATCGCGATCAGCTGGCCGACGACGACTCCGAACATGCCGGACATCAGCCCGAGCATCATGACGCCGACGTCCTTGCCGCCCGCGTGCGAATACCAGGCGATGGTCAGGAACAGGACGAGCGAGCCGAGCCCCGCGAACACCAGATACGCGAGCGCAGGCCGCCAGACGAGCCGGAGCGCTTCGCGAAGCGGCGGATTCCAGCGCGGGACGCGCGTGCGGCTGCTCACGGCGTCTCCAGGGCAATGGCGAGCCCGCGCCGCCGGACGACGGTGACCGGCGCGTTCGAGGAGCGCGCGTGCTCGATGGCGAACGCGGTCGCGCGGGCGAGCTCCGCACGGACCTTCTCCGGCTTCGGCGTGCGAGGGGAGAAGAGCTTTGCGAAGTCCGTCCTGTTGTCGTCGGCGCCCACCGGATAGTCGGAGAAGAAGAGCCGACGGACGAACCCGAGATCGTCGCTCGGCGCATCGACGACGACCGAGGCGCCGTCGGCGATCACGAAGGAGGTGCCAGGCGCAGGCCGCGAGCGCCCCGCGAACAGGCCCGCCGAGACGACGATGCTGCTCGCCTTCGCGTTCGTCGGATCGATGCGCGTCATGAGCGAGTCGGTGT
>JAEXCN010000388.1 GCA_023402175.1 Pseudomonadota bacterium
CGCCGAGCGTGACTGCCGGCAGGACGAGGCCGAGGGCGTGCTCGGTGAACGTGTCGCCGTAGCCGTCGATCGGGAACAGGCGAAGCTTGAACGCGAAGAGCCACTGGAAGAAGAGGCCGATCACGAACGTCGGGGCGCTGACGCCGAGGAGGCTCAATCCGACGGCGAGCTTGTCGGCCGTCTTTCGCTTCTTCGTTGCCGCAACGACGCCCGCAGTGACGCCGATGAGCGCCTGCACGATCGCCGCGGAGAACGCGAGCAGGAGCGTCCGCGGCGCGCGCTCGGCGACGATCGTCACGACGGGCCGCCGCTGCTGGTAGCTCCGTCCGAGATCGAGATGGAGCGGACCGATGTTTCCGCACGTGCCGTGAACGGGATCTTTCGGCGAAACGGACGACGGACCGAAGTGCAAGAGCCGCCCGAGGAAGAGGCGGTACTGCACATGGAGCGGTCGATCGAGGCCGAGGTCCTTTCGGATCTTCGCGACTGCCGCGGGCGGCGCCTGCTGTCCGGCGATCATCCGCGCGGGATCGGTCGGGAGCGCATTCGTCACGAGGAACGCGAGCGAGAGCGTCGCCCAGACGACGAACACCGCCCAGAGCACGCGACGAAGGACGCGGCTCATCGCTTCTGACCCATGAGCGCGGCGAGCCCACGCTCGGAGAAGATCGCGCGCCCCGCGATCGGGCCTGCGGCGCGATCGAGCCACGCGCGCGAGACGTCGTGGATCCACATCGGATGCGTGTGGTGGTCACGGACGTAGCCTTGGCGCTGCGTGTAGAAGTGAAAATTCAGGCTGAACGCCCAGGGCGCGTCGTCGACGAGGATCTGCTGCGCTTCGGTGTAGAGCTTCTTGCGGCGCTCGTCGTCGAGCTCCTTGTGCGCGCGGTCGACGAGATCGTCGTAGCGGGGGTTCGCATAGAACGACCAGTTGTTCGAGTTCTCCTCGCTGATCGACTTCGAGTGGAAGATCGGCTCGAGGAACGAGAGCGCGTCGGGGAAGTCCTGATGCCAGAATCCGGGGCCGAACGGCGACGTCTTGCGCCTTCCGCGGAGAGCCATGAACGTCGGGTAGTTGACGACGCGGATCTCGAGCCGAATGCCGATCTTCTCGAGCTGCTGCGCGAGGACCTGGGCCGTGAACTCCTGGAGCCCCTGCTTGTAGACGAGAAAGGGCACCGGGTGCGGCCAGCCACCCGTCTTCGTCGCGGGATCGTACGGGTAGCCGGCGCGCTTCATGTGCTCGAGCGCGGCGGACAGATCGAATCGCTGTCCGGGCAGCGCGGGGTCGTAACCGAACACGCCCGGAGGAACGAGCTGGTTGGTCGCGTGGAGGTTCGAGGCGCGGACCTGTCGGAGGGCGTCGCGATCGATCGCGGCGGCGACCGCGCGGCGGATCTCGATGTTGTCGAACGGCGGCATCTCGACGTTCATCGCCTCGCCGAGCACCTGGTGCCCTTCGTCGAGGTCGGCGAACGGCTTCCAGCGCGGGTCGGCCTGGAAGCGGAGCAGCTCCGGCGTGACGAACTCGCGGAGGATGTCGAGGTCGCCGCGGATGAACTTGAACGTCTGGCTGTTCTGGTTCTCGTGGAACGTCCAGCGGACGCCGTCGAGGTACGGCAGCCCGGGGCGGTAGTACGCGTCGTGCCGAACGACCGTGAGCGTGTGCCCACGCTGCCAGCCGTTGGGCAGCATCTTGAACGGACCTGCCCCACACGGGAGCCACGAATCGGAGTAGCGCGCGCCGGCGCTCTTGCAGACGGGGCGCGCGTAGAGGAGCGCGAGGATCCGAAGGAAGGTCGCGTCCGGCTCCGTGAGATGGAACGACACGACGTAGCGACCCTCGACGACGACGCCGGGGAGCGTCTCGGCCTTGCCGGAGCTCAGCTCGGAGAAGCCGACGATCGGCGAGAAATACGAGGCATACGGGTTCGGCGCGCTCGCGTGGAGCGCGCGTTCGGTCGACCGCTTGATGTCCTCGGCCGTGACCTCCTCGCCGTCGTGGAAGCGAACGCCTTCGCGGAGGAAGAAGCGATACGTCTTGCCGCCGTCGTCGACGACCCAGCGCTCGGCGATGTCCGGCTGGATCTTGCCTTCGTGGTCGTAGTCGACGAGCCCGGCGAAGAGGTGCTCGACGATCTGCGGCGCGAGCCCGTCGGCGATGTTCGCCGGATCGATCGAGCGCACGTCGCCGAACGTTGCGAGCTGGAGGACACCGCCGCGCCGCGGCTCCGCGCTCTTGCTCGCGGACGCGATGGGCGCCGGCACCTCGTCCGAGCACGCGGCGAGGGAAAGGGCCGCGAGGATCGCGCCGAGAGCCCGCCGCACGGGCGAGCGCTCACGTCTTGCGCGGATCGAGCGCATCACGGAGCCCTTCGCCGAGGAGGTTGAAGCCGAGGACCGAGAGGAGGATCGCAACGCCGGGCGCGCCGGTGATCCAAGGAGCCGCCGTGAGGTAGTCCTGCCCTTCGAAGAGCATGTGCCCCCAGGTAGGCGTCGGCGGCGCGACCCCTGCGCCGAGATACGAGAGAACGCTCTCCGCGAGGATCATCTGCGCGACGAGGATCGTCGCGATGACGACGATCGGCCCCGAGATGTTCGGCAGCACGTGCCGGAGGAGGAGCCGCGGCGTCGACTGCCCGAGCGATCGCGCCGCGACGACGAAGTCGAGGCTTCGGACCTGGAGCGTCTTCGAGCGCACGATCCGAGCGACGCCGAGCCACCCGGTGAAGCCGAGCGTCAGGAAGATCGTCGACGCCGTCGTCCGTTCGAGCGCTGCGCCGAGCGCCATGACGATGAGGAGGAAAGGGAAGGCGAGCCCGATGTCGACCACGCGCATCAGCAGCGTGTCGAGCCAGCGACCCTCGTAAAAGCCCGCGAGCATCCCGACGACGGTGCCGATCGTGGTGGCGATCAGCGTCGATGCGATGCCGATGAGGAGCGAGAAACGGGCGCCGGTCGCGAGGCGGGCGAAGACGTCGCGGAACAGGCGATCGGTCCCGAGCCAGAACTCTCGGCTCGGTCCGACCGGGAGGTGCTCGGGCGTGACGCCGCGGACGAAGTCGCTCGTGTTCGGATCATGGAGCGACACGATCGGGCCGACGATCGCGAGGAGGATCAGAAGTCCGACGAGGAAGGCGCCCGCACGGATGCTTCCGCTCCGCCCGAGTCCGACGAAACGGCCGAACGTCGTCCGTTGCCCGCTCGTGAGCAGCCCCGCCGTGTCCATCGGTCACCGTTGCGCGGCGACGCGAGGAGGGGCAGGGGTGCGCTTTCCCCCGATGGACTCGAGGAACGAAGAGACCGCGGTCGCGAAGGCGTCCGGGGCCTCGTCCGGCGGGCAGCGGCCGCACTCGAGGACCTCGAACCTCCCATGGAGCTCGCGCGCGAGGCGCCGACCGTGCTCGACGGGGGCCACCTCGTCGTCGCGGCCCCAGACGACGAGGGTCTCGGCGGCGACGCGGGGCAGGCGAGCCACGAGCGGCCTCGAGTCGGCGATCGCAACGAGCGTCGCATGCGCCGCTTGCCTGCCTGCGGGCGCGTTGAACGCTTCGTAGAGCTCCTCGGCGCGGCCGACCGGAATGCGAGCTGCCCCGGAGTAGACGGTGCTCTGCACGTACGCACGGAACAGCGCCTGACCCATCATCTGACGCCAGAGGAGCGCGCCGACGAGCGGAATGCGCCCAGCACGCTCGAGCGCGTGCTCCTGCGGCGGATAGACGAGGGCGGAGGTGAGAACGAGCTTGTGGACCAGCGCGGGATGCCGTGCGGCGATCGACAGCGCAACGCCGCCGCCCATGCCGTGCCCGCACACGTGGACGCGGCCGAGACCGAGAGCCGCAATGAGGTCGAACATGGAGTCCGAGAAGGCGTCCCATCCATAAGCGTAGCGCTGGGGATCGGGCTTCTCGCTCGCGCCGAAGCCGGGGAGGTCCGGCGCCACCACGCGGAAGCTCTGGGCGAGCCGCATGATCGAGGACGTCCATACCTCACGCGTCGCCGCGAAGTCGTGCAGCAGGAGGAGCGGCGCGCCGGCGCCCGCCTCCACGAAGCGGATGCGTGCTCCCCGCGCCGAGACGTCCTTCGGTACGAGCATCGGGGCCGGACCATAGCACGTGGCAGCGCAGGATCCTGGACGCCGCTCGAGCGAGTTTGCGACGATCCGATCGGCGTTTTTCGAGGCGCTTTTCCATCGTCGTCCATTCGATGGACGAGGCTGATGGTCAGCGGCCTCGCGGATGAGCTTCCATCGAGCGATCTCGACGGTGCTCGCTATGACATTATTTGTCATAGCGACGTCACTAACCGCGCGTAGATAGCTCCATAATGGAAAGCTGCAAAAAAAACGCGATCGGGTCGTTGACCCTCGTCTGACCCCCAGAATATTGTCGCTCGGGTCGGACCTACGCCGGTGATTTCCATCGACCCAGGACCCCATGCACGCATGGGGAACGGGGGAAGGGAAACCTCACCAGGCGGCCTCGCAGACGGTTTCTCACCGCCAGAGGCAGGTTGGTCGAGGTTGGTTTCTCGGATGATTTGCTCGTAGCTGGCGCCTTCGGCCAGTGGGGGAGAGAGCCGTCGTCCTCGTTTCACTCGACCCCATCACTAGCTTCAAGCGTACGGATCGGGCCCCGAGCACGATGTTGGTGCAGCCGGGACTCGTTCCGCCGAGTCGCCTTCCATGCGGCATCCCCCGCGTGGTGGCGGCCGACAGAGTCGTCTCCAGGCCCTGAAGATTCACGAGCGCGGTCGGGGCGCTCATCGAAGCGGAAACGGAAGTCAAGGTAACGCGCTGTGGGACGAAGGTCCGCGTAGCGCGCTGCCCCGGGAGAGCTGCGTCCCGCAGCCCCCGAACGAGCGGAATTCGAAGCGGAGGAGCACATGGACGCGAAGCAGGTCGAAGCGGGGGAGAGAATCGGGGTGGCGGATTCGATCTCCCTGGGGACACCCCAACGAGACGACGCAGTCCAGGGTGATGATGGCGCCTCGCTCCAGACCGAGGGCGCGCTCGCCCTCCAGCCGGAAGTCGACGAGGAGAAGGGCGTCACGCGCGAGCAGCGCCGCTCGCGTCGCAAGCGTGACGTCCGCGCGCGCACGATCAGCGTCAAGCGGATGACGAAGCGCGAGCTCGAGCTCGGCCGCCTCCTCTATCCGGACGTCGAGGACGTCCAGAAGCCGAAGACCCGCGCCGAGTGCGCCGAGGGCGAGCGTCCGTGCCCGTTCGTCTCCTGCAAGCACCACCTCTACCTCGACGTCTCCGCCCGCACCGGTGCGATCAAGCTGAACTTCCCCGACCTCGAGGTCTGGGAGATGACCGAGACGTGCGCCCTCGACGTCGCCGACCGTGGCGGCACGACCCTCGAAGAGGTCGGCGCGATCATGAACCTGACGCGTGAGCGCATCCGCCAGGTCGAGGTGAAGGGTCTCGCCAAGCTCCAGGCGCTGAAGGACATGAACGCCCTCCGCGACTACGTCGACGAGGGCCCGGTCGGAAAGCGCCGCCTCCCCGTCCTCGCCAAGAACGAGGAAAAGGAAGAGGAAGAGGAGACGGAAGGCGACGACGACTTCGACGCCGACGAGTTCGCGAGCGATGCGCTCGGTGAGTGATTCCTGAAGTAGTAGCTTCGTGTCCCCTGCAAACGGCCCGGATGACCTCCGGGC
>JAEXCN010000413.1 GCA_023402175.1 Pseudomonadota bacterium
CTGCCGAGGATGTGCACCGGGCGAAGGATCACCGTCTCCGTCCCGGGATGTTTCCAGAAGAACCCCTGCGCGAGCATGTCGACCTCGATGAGGTCGCGGATCTCGCCGAAGCGGGCGCCGCCGAGAAGGGGAGCGTCCTCCGTGAGGAACTGCGCGTTGTCGGGCTGCGGGCCGTACACGTTCGAGCTCGAGAGCACGACGAGCTTCGGGACGTCGAACTGGGCGACGTATTCGAGAAGCTTCTGGAACCCGGCGACGTTCCACGAGTGATGTTCCGCCTGCGACGCGCGCGGGTCGTGCATCACGCCGAGGTGGACCACGGCCTCGATCGGCTCCGCACGGAAGATGTCCTTCAACTTCTTTCGGCGGATGTCGACCTGCTCGTGCCGCACGTCCTTCGGCTTCTCCGGAAACGGCCGGCGGTCGACGCCGACCACGGGCCGCTCACGATGCAAGAGACGAACGACGCGCTTGCCGAGCCGGCCGCACGCACCGGTCACGAGCACGGTGCCCTCGCCGCGTGGCAATCGCGCGGGACGCTGAGAGACCGGCGGCGGATCGGATCGAGGACGGCCGTTCGTCACCATCGGAGGAGATCCACCATCGTATGCCTGCACCGCGCGTCGAGAAGCCCCCGCCGTCATCGCGTCCTCAGAAGAAGATGCTCTTTCGCGTCTTGAGCCCGCGATTCAGCATCGACTGAATGGTCGCCTTCACGAGGAAGACCTTCTCTTCGATGACGGCGTCGTCGTCATCGGGATCGCCGCCGAAGCGCATCGGCTCGCCGAAATAGATCCGGTACTTCGTCGGCAGCGGAAGTGCGCCGAACGGCAACAGGAGCTGCGGCAGGATCGGCACGTTCGGCGCGCGGAGCACCTTCGCGAGTGACTCGAAGTTGCCCACCGAGATGTACTGCTCCTCGCCGCCGACGACCGCGACGGGAACGATCGGCGTGCGCGTCGCGATCGCGAGCCGCATGAAGCCGAGGCCGAAGTCGGCGAGCTGGTACCGCTTCGAGAACGGCTTCGAGATGCCGCGAATGCCCTCGGGAAAGACGAGCAGCGCTTCCTCGTTCGTGAGCAAGTGCTTCGCGTTCTCGGGCACGCCGACGACCTGGCCGACGCGCGAGAAGAGGAGCGAGACGAACGGGAGCGTCTGCGTCCACTTCTCGACCATCGCGCGCATGAAGCGCGGCGGCTCGACGTCCATGAAGAGCGACGCACCGATGAGCGCCGCATCGATGGGGATCTGCCCCGAGTGGTTGGCGATCAGGAGGACGCGCGTGCTCGGGACGTTGTGGGCGCCGTGAACTTCGCTCCGGAAGTAGTGGCGATGCAGCAGCGCGACCGAGGCGAGCGCGTACTTCGTCCACTTCGGGTCCAAGCCGAAAGGATCGACTCCGGTCGCCGTCAGGTTCAGCGGTACGCGTGCGAGTCGCTCGTTGAACTCCTCGCCGAGCTTCGAGGTCATCCACTCGTCGACGCTCGAGGTCGCGGAGTCCACGAGCCGACGCGCGAGCGGGGCCACCGACCGCAGTCGGCCGCCGATCCGTGCGAGCGAGCGGGAGGTCTCCACACGGTGAGCTATCGCCGGGCCCCGTCGTCCGGTCAAGAGGTACACGGGCAGGAGCAGCGCTACTGCCTGGCCGCGTGCACGTGCGGGGCGGGCAAGGGTGAGGACGGACGGACGCAGGTGACGTCGATCGTTCACGTCACGGTGGCCAGTTACGGAAGAGCGCGTACGAAAGCGGCACATCGGTGCGACGTTCGTGGGTCGAATGGTAGGCTCGCCGGCGTTGGCGCTGCGCGTTCCTTTGCCCATCCGAAAAGGTTCAATCGTCGCGGTCGCGGCACCGGCGAGCGGCTTCGATCGCGAGGAGCTGTTCCGCGGTCTCGCCTGGCTCTCGACGCGGTACCGCCTTCGCGTCGACCAGCGCATCTTGCAGCGGTCTGGCTATCTGGCGGGCGCGGACGAGAGCCGGGCGGACGTGCTCGCTCGCGCGATGCTCGATCCGGAGGTCGGCGCGATCGTCTGCGCGCGCGGTGGATACGGCTCGATGCGGATCCTCGATGCCCTTCCGTGGGAGCGCTTCGCGCAGCATCCGAAGCCGATCCTCGGATTCAGCGACATCACCGCGCTGCACCTGGCCGCGAACGCACGCGGCGTAGCGTCCGTGCACGGTCCGAACGTGACCGGGCTCGGTCGTTCGATCACCGCAGCCGAGCGCGCGTCGCTCATCGCATGTCTCGAAGGCGGCGCGCTCGAGCCGTGGACGGATCTGACGCCGCTCATGCCCGGCGATGCGCGCGGCGTCGTCGTCGGGGGCAACCTCGCGCTCGTCCAGGCGATGGCCGCAGCGAGCCGGCTCGAGATCCCGAACGGCGCGATCGTCGTTCTCGAGGATGTCACCGAGCGGCCCTACCGGATCGACCGGATGTTGACGTCGCTCCTCCTCGGCGGGCACCTCGCGCGTGCGAGCGCGATCGTGTTCGGTGGTTTCACGCAGTGCGACCCCGGTCCCGACGGCGTCACCGTGGAGGACGTCCTTCGCGACCGCACGAGCGCGCTCGGCATCCCGGTCGTCACGAACGCCCCGTTCGGGCATGGCGCTCCCAACCACTCGTTCCCCCTCGGTCGCGAGGCGACCCTTCGTGGGCGGACGCTCGAATGGGTGTAACCTACACGTTCGTGTCCTGATCGCCGGCCGCTCAGCGAGGGGGAGGGCGGGGGCCTCCTTGATCCCGCGCGATGATGATCCCGATCACGCGCTCGCCCTGCGCGTTGATCTTGTCGAGCACACGCGCGCGCACGCCCTTCTTGTCGAGAAGGTCCCGGATCGCGAGCTTGAGCTGGCTGATGAGGAGGTCCACGCACGGTGGATATGACTGATCGAACGTTCAGTGTCAACGCGCGCTGGTCGCCGCAGCACGCGACCTCGGAGCTCGACAGCTCCAGGCTTCACGCTTCAGGCTCGAGGCGTCAGAGAGCGTCGATCTCGAGCGCGAGAACGAGCGCGATCAGTTGTTGCTGCGGAACGGAGGAAGGGTCGCGCCCGTCTCCGTGTGCTCGTCGGTGTCGTCGGTCGCGTCCTCGGCGAGATCGTCGGCGATGACGATGTCGTCGACGCTGCCGGTGTGGGTCGTCTCGAGATCGACCTTCATGTCCGTGCCCGTCGGATCCTCGACGTCCATCAGATCGCCCGACTCGAGCGCTTCGCCCGGAGCGATGCCCGCGTCGACCGTGTCCGGACCGGCGCGCGAGGTGCTCGGTGCTCCGGCTCGGATGCTCTCGCTGTCCGCGGTGGAGAGCGTCGGATCGGTGGCGAGCATCGGCCGCTCGGTCGCGCTGCGGGTCTCCGCGCGCGCGTCGCGCTCCTGGCGCATCTCCTTCAGCGTGTGCGGCACGATCTGGCCGCTTTCGGTCACCTCTTCGACGCCCGTGCCGAAGGGGACCGGCTTTGGCCTCGACGAAGCGCGATGGTTCGCAGACGCCTGCGTTGCGGCCGTCTCCTCGAGCGGCAGGGCGGCGATCCCCTCGGGCAGCGACGTTCCAGTCGGCGCTTCGACCTCGAGACGATCGAGCGATGCGTCGATCTCGTGCTCGAGACCCGTGTCGCGGAACGCGCCCTCGCGTGAGCCGCCCTTGCCGAGGCCGCGGATCGTCGTCGCGACGCTGTCCGGCCCGGCCGGGGGCATGTCGCTGTTCCGCTTCGGGAGCGGCGGCGGGTTCGAGCGAGGGCCCGCCATGACGGGCCGTGCAGTCGTCGCCGTCTCGCCCGTGGCCGTGAGCTCCGATCCGTTCGGCACTTGCGGCAGGAGGGGAGCGCGCGCGGCGGTGGCGGCCGCCGTCGAGGACGAAGGTGGCGAGGAGATCCGCGCCGACGAGCGCGCCGCCGGTGCGGGCGACGAGCTCGCGGCCGGCGGAATCGACGCGCCCTTCGGCGCGCTGCTCCGTGCGGGCGGGGGCACGGGCTGATCGCTGACGAGCTTCGGCGGTGCGTAGACGAACTTCGGATCGCCTTCCGGCTTCTTCAGCTGGTTCGTCTTCGAGCGCTCGAGGCCCTGCGTCGCTTCGGCATCGCCCGCCTTCATGCGGAGCACGCGCCGCCACGCATCGGCGGCCTCGCGGCCGTCGGCGAGCTGCTCTTCCCAGATGCGCGCGACCTTGCGAGCGAGCTCGGCACGCGCATTCATGTCCTTGCCGCGGAGGATCTGGTCCTCGTACAGCTGGACGAGCGACTTGTAGTCGTTCAGCTCCATGAAGAGCCCGGCGAGATCGTCCATCACCGCCTGATCGGTGGGCGACAGATCGTGGAGCTTCTTCAGGTCGGCAGCCGCGTTCACCGGCTCGACGAGCTGCTCGCGGCGGATCTTCGCGCGCCGCGCGAGGAGCTGCCGCACGAGCGGTCCGTCGAAGACCTCCGAGAGCGCGTGGCTGAGCGCGGCCTCCGCACGACGCGGATCGCCGGTGTCGATGCCGAGCTGCTCGAGCATGTCGAGCGTGAGGCCGTCGACGTGCGCGACGAGGGCGTCGGCGAGCCACGTGAACGCCTGCTCGGCGTCGTTCAGATCGCGATGCGCGATCGTGGCGGCGCGCCGGAGGAGGTTCGCGCGCGTGCGGCCACCGTCGCGGGCGCCGTGCCCGCCCTGCGAGAGGGCATGACAGAGCGCACGCCGGAGGCGATCGCCGCCGCCGAGCTTGTCGCCTTCGCGTGCCGTGGTCTCGAGGACGGCGACGGTCTCCTCGGTCGGCGCGCCCGAGAGCGCGAGCTCGAAGAAGCCACGCGCGCGCTCCGGCTGACCGCGTGTCGATGCGATCTGCGCCGCGCGTGCGAGCGCGCGAACGCGATCCGGCGGCGCCTTCGAGCGCGTCACCTGCCGCTCGTACAGATCGATGACGTCGATCGGCTTCGCCGCGAGCTGCGAGAGGCGCTCGAGGAGCGGCTCGGCCTCCGACGGCGGGATGAACACGAGGCCCTGCTCGCCGTGCGCCATCGCCTCCTGTCGCGCGAGCCCGGCGCGTGCGCGGACCTCGGCCTGGCGCACGAGCTCGTGCGCGCGATCGGGACCTTGCACCTCGCGCGTCAGCACTTCGTGCGCGACCGCGAGCGCGTCCTGATCGCCCGTCTTCACCGCGAGCTCCTCGAGGTGCTCGGCGAGCTTCTTGTCGGCGCCCTTCGTGCGAACGAGCTCGATCGCGACGGTCACGGCGTCGGCATCGCGGCCGACGTCGGCGAAGCGCTCGAACGCGCCGCGGAGAGCAGCGGTGCGCTCCGGGCCGTGCCGCGCGTCGAACCACCACTCCTTCAGCTTGCTCGCGACGATGCCCTTCCACCCGAGGCGATCACCGAGCTCGATGTACGCCTGACGGACCGAAGCCTCGCCCTGGTCGGCGAGATCGGTGAGCGCGCCGAGCGCCTCGTCACCGCGATCGAGCTTGTCGGCGAGGATCGACGCGAGCTTGGTCGTGAGCGCGACGACCTCTTGCTCGTCGGCCTCGATCTCGATGCGCTCGACGAGCAGCTCGGCGACGCGGCCCCACTGCTCGGTGATCTCGCACAGCTCGCAGAGGCGAGTGAGCGCGTCGAAGTCCTCGAGGTCCGCCTTGCGTACGAGATCGAGCGCGCGGATCGCGTTCCGCGGATCGTCGAGCTTCTCGTAGAGGCGCGCGAGGCGAGCGGCGATCTGTCCGCGCTCCTGCACGTCGGCGACGAGCTTCAGCTCGCGTTCGAGAGCGTCCGCCGCCTCGGCGAGCATGTTGCGGTTCTCCTGGAGATCCGCGATCGCCTGGAGGGCAGGGCGGCAGGTCGGATCGAGATCCGACAAGATGAGCTCGTAGCGCGAGATCGCCGTGTCGATGTCGCCGACGCCGTCGGCGAGCAGCTCCGCTTCGCGGAGCGCGACGCGCGCCTTCTCCGCCTTGTCGACCGTGTTCTGCCCGAGGCGACGGAGGAGCGTCGCGGCCTCGGTGTGATCCTCGCGCTCGACGGCGTCGTCGATGAGGCGCTCGAGCGCTTCGCGATCGTCGCCGTCCTCGAGGAGCTTGAGCCACAGCTCGCGCGCGAGCTCCTTGTCCTGGAGGCGCGTCGCGCAGAGCGTCGCGGCTTCGCGGCGGATGTTGATCCGCTTGCTGCGATCCGTGAGGCGATCGCCGCGCTTCGTGAGGAACGCGACGAGCTTTTCGGTGCTGCTTCCCTGGTTGTAACGAGCGACGAGCTGGTTCGCGTAGTCGTCGTTCAGCGGATCGAACTCGGTCGCCTCTTCGAGACGCTCGAGGGCCTCGTCGGGGCGGTTCGCCCGCATCAAGTAGTCGGCGGCGCGCGCGTAACACGCGGCCTGCTGCTTGAGATCGCCCGTGAGGAGACCGCGCTGGTACGCGGCGTTCGCCGCCTTCTCCCACGACTCGGCACCGGAGTAGAGCCGATCGGCTTCGTCCCACAGCTTGCCGTTGCGGAGCGCGTCGGCGGCCTCCGCGTAGGAGTCGCCGGCGGGGATCGCTTCGCCGAGCTGCTCACGAAGCTCGCCGAGGCGCTGCATCAGCTGCCCGCGCGCGACAGGATCTTCGATCGCGGAGGCGCCTTCGGCGAGGACCTGCGCGGCGAGATCGCCGCGGTCGCCTTTTTCGAAGAGCTTCGACGCCGTCAGCACGGCCTGGTCGTCGTCGGGCACCAGGCGCGCGATGCGGGACCACGCTTCGCCGGCGGCGACCAGATCCTTGCGCTTGTCCTCCTGAAGCTTCGCGAGCTTCTTCTCGAGGAAGACCTTCGTCTCGACGTCGGACTCGATCGTCGCTTCCTGCTCGAGGACGTTCGCGAGATCGTCCCAGCGCTGCGATTTCTCGAGCAGGCGCATGAGCGCCGTCCGCGCGCTCTCGTCCTTGCGATCGAGCGAGAGGAGCTGGCGCCATGCCGCGATCGCGCCGTCGACGTCGCGGAGGTTGCCTTCGCAGAGGCCGGCGACCTCGCGGAGGCGCTCCTTGCGCGTCTCGAGCATCTCCGGCGTGTTCGCCGACGCTCGGATGCTTGCGAGGAGGACGTCGCGGAGCTGGCCGTAGTCTCGCTTGCTCCGGAGGTAGTCCTCGGCCCACGACAGCGCCTCCGGGTGGGCCGGATCGCTCTCGAGGACTTCCTTGTACTTTGCAAATGCCTCGGGCTTCTTGCCCTTGCCGGCGAGCATCTGCGCGGCGTCGAGCACGCCCTGCAGCTTGTCGGGGGAGAGCCCGGCGGGACGGACGCCACGGAAGCTCGTCGCGTGCTCGCTCTCCGCGGGCTCGTCTTTCGCGGGCAACACCTTCGGCGCGCTGATCGACCCACCGCGCTTTGCCGTGGGCACAGCGTTGCTGGTCTCCTCGCTCGCGGATGGACGCTCGGCGGTCTCCTTGCCGGGCGGAGCGGAGATCGATCCGCCGGCTGCGGAGAGGGCCCCGCGGACCTCCTGCACCATCGCGCCGTTCGGGTTGGCCGCGAGGTACGCGTTGCAGCGCTGCGGCATGTCCGGCGGAGCGCCGAGAGACTGCGCGTAGTGGATGAGCAGCTGGATCGCGCGATCGTGCCCCGGCTCGATGTCGAGCGCAGCGGCGGCGTAGGCGAGCCCGTGCTCGCCCTCGTACGTCTCCGACAGCGCGACGAGCAGCTCGGCCGCGTAGTTCCGCTCGTCGACGGGGACGGCTTCGCCGGCCTGGATGCGGTCGAGGATGCTCGACGCGTACTCCTGCTGGAGCGCGGGATCGGATCCGTCGATCTCGCGCGCCTGCGCGAGCGCGCGCGTCGCCCCGGGGAGGTCACCGGCGAGCTTGCGCGTCGCTGCCTCGTCGCGGAGCAAGCCGACGCGACGACCCGGATCCTGCTCGAGCTCGAGCTCCGCGCCGTACAGCGGGATTGCATCTTGC
Organism: Pseudomonadota bacterium; assembly: GCA_023402175.1. Classification (GTDB taxonomy): domain Bacteria; phylum Myxococcota_A; class Polyangia; order Polyangiales; family Polyangiaceae; genus Labilithrix. Next base: position 7,888 of record JAEXCN010000413.1, read on the forward strand.
CACTGCTGGACCTGCTTGAAGAGCTCGCGCGCGTTGTAGATCGCGTACGCGCTCGTCGGATCGAGCTCGATGGCCTTCTTGTAGCTCTCGATCGCCTTCTTCGGCTGGCTGAGCGGCGGCTCCGCCCAGAGACGTCCGAGCTCTTCGTGCAGGCCGGCGAGCTCGCCACGGATCTCGGGCTGCGTCGCCGCGAGGGGCCCGAGCGCCTTCGCACGACGATCGAGCAGGGCGACGAGCGCCTTGCTGTCACCCTTGTCCCGATAGAGCTGCGCGAGACGATCGGCGGCGACTTGCGCCGTCGGATCCTTCTCGAGCGCCATCATCAAGATGCGCGCGGCACGATGAGCATCGCCGAGCGTCGTCGACCACACGTTGGCCGCCTCGGCGAGCCAATGCGCGGCGTAGGCGCGATCGCGCGTCTCGCTGCCGACGCGCTCGAGGAACATGGCGTAGCTCTTCGGGTCGGCTTCACCCGCGGAATGGGCATATGCGAGCGCTTCCTCGTCGTGGGGATTCTCGACGAGACGCTGCACGAGCCTGTCGATCTCGGCGCGGTCCATACCCTGGCGCACGGTATCACTTTGCAACGCCAGGCTGCAATTGAAGTACGGGAAGCGCCGGGGGTTTTCCCGCGCCTCGGCACCGGTGTGCCGATGCGAATTGTGGTCCACGGCCGCGCGATGGCGCGTTTTCGCGGGCGACTGGCGCTCGTGCTCACCGTGATCGCGCCGGTCGGATCGGCTCTGCTCTTGCGTGGCGGTGCGCCGATCAGGCGACGCCAACAGGCTCCATGTTGCTCGCGGGGTCGCGGTCGACGGACGAGGCCCGCGTGCGATCCGCTCTGCGAGCGATGACGTCGCGGACGTACTCCTCGTAGCTCCGCGGCGGCCGGCCGA
>JAEXCN010000512.1 GCA_023402175.1 Pseudomonadota bacterium
GCGCAGGGCCCGCAGCCACACAGGCCCCCGCCCCGACGCAGCCCGCTCCGACGCAACCTGCGCCGACGCAGACGCCGCCCGCTCCGACGCAGACGCAGCAGCCCGCGCCCACGTATCGGCCGCCGCCTTCGGCGCCTGCGCCGGCGCCGAAGAAGAATTGCGACCCGCCGTATACCGTCGACGAGCAAGGGCACAAGAAATACAAGCTCGAGTGCCTGAACGGCGACTGACTCAGCGCAGGCCGTCGATCTCGACGAGCGCGCCGTGGACGATCGCGCGCTGGATCTGGAGCTCGAGATCCTCGTCGAGGAACGCCGAGAGCCGTGGTCCCTGATCCATCGCGGCCGGGCCGTTCGATGCCGAGATGAAGCTGTACTCGATCGTCGGTGAGCTCGCCGCCTGGATGTCGCCGACGCACGTCACGCGGCGCGCCGCGAAGTCGTAGACGTACGCGCGACCGGTGAGCGCGCCGGGCTCGTAGCTCGTCGGCGTCGTCCGGACGGGGTGTTTCATCGAGCTCGTGACGAGGACGACGTCGTAGGCGAGCCCGCCCGAGGCTCCCGCCATCCGGGCCGACAGAGCATTGGAGTGGAGGACCGCGTCCATCGCGCGCCCCGCTGCGAGATGCTCCTCGGCGCGATTGACGTCGGCGAGCATGCGAGAGACCGACGGGCTCGGGAGATCGCGATCGCCTTTCGCGACGACGAGGAGCGGAAAGTCCTGCTTCCGATGGATGAGCCGACTGCCCATGGGGAGATCGAGCCTGCAGCGATGCCCACGGAGATCGGGCGCGACGTCGGCGTCGAGCACCGCGCTCAGCGTCGACGCGAAGCGAGCTTGCTCGCGGTCGAGGTACGCGCGCGCAGAGGCGATCGTGTCGCGCGCGCTCGCGACGCGCGCTGCGGCACGGGCTTTGGCGAGCTCGTGGCCGCGTGGTCGCGAGCGCGGCGGGCTCTCCGCGAGAGCGACGAGCGAAAGCACGGTGAGCGCGCCGCCGATCGCGACGACGAGGCGCCGTCCGCGAGATGCTCGCGCGCGCAGGAGCGCCTCGTAAGCATCGGCCTCGTCCGGTGCGTCCGGCTCGGGTCGCGCAGCGATGCGGTAAGGAGCGTGCACCATCTCCAACCGTAGGGATCAGCCGAGCTCCTGGCAACGCCGGGTCTGCCGCGAGAGATGCGCTCCGGGCTCCCGCCCGCGATGCATTACACTCGCGATCGATGCCCGCGGGATGGCGCGCCGAGGACGAGGTCCTTCTCCAGCGGCTCGAGGACGAGGCGCTCGTCGAGTCCCTGTTTTCGTTCCTCGCCAAAGCGCCGCATGCAGCGTCGGTTACCGGCGATCTCCACCACCATCCGCGCGCTGGCGGTCTCCTCTCAGAGTTACGAAAGGTCCCCGGCGGTGCGGCCGTCGCGTCCGCGGCGATCGAGGGAGACATCGCTCGGCTCGCGGAGCTCGTGGAGCATGGGCTCGTCCTCCGCGACTGTGCGCCGGAGCTCTTGCATCACCTCGCGCTGTTCCATGCAAAGCTCGCGACGGCGATCGACGCGCGGGCCCCGGAGCTCGCGGCCTCCTTCTTGGTACGCTCGCTCGCCGCCTGGCTCGCGCTCGCCGAGGAGCGCGCGTACCTCGCACGGCTGGAGGACGCCGTGCTCGGCGACGCGGCGCGCCGGTCGCGTGTTTCGGACGTCGCGATCCCACCGGAGCGCGTCCCGCTCGAGGTCGTCGCGGAGATCGCTCGACGGGCGGATTCGACCGCTCGCGATCTCGCACCCGCCGGACGCGCCGCGCTGCTCGCGCTCGCGAGGACGGATGAGGCCGCGCGCATGGCCGGCGCGTCCGCGGAGGCCGCGCGCCGCGTTCGCGCCGAGGCCGAGCGCCGGAGGAACGCAGCGATCGAGTCGGCACTCGCGGTGATCGGTGAGGGGCTCGACGAAGCCAACGTTCGCGGAGAGCTCGGGTCTTCGGGGAGGACGCTCATCCTTCGCGCGATCCCGGTCTGGACGTGGACATCGAACGACGAGGCGGTCGAGCACTTCGTCGTCGATCGGATCGACAAGATCGGCTGGGAGCTCTATCGCGCGCGGAGCTGGGATGCGCTCCGGTACCTGCTCGATCCGTTCCGCCCGATGTTCGACAGCCTCGCGGCCCGAATCGAGCGAGACCCTTCGCAGATCGCCTATGCGGCCGCATGCGCGCAGATGTTCGTGTTCCTCGCCGAGGTCGACGTCCACCTGACGCGCAGGCGCGAGATGGCCGAGCGTGCGGTGAAGGTCTGCCCGACGCATCGCAATGGGCGCCTCGTGCTCGCGTCGGCCCTCTGCGACGAGGCGATCGCGGCGATGCGCGCGATGGTCGTCTTCGCGCGGAAGGACGAGCTCGAGCGCGTGCAGGCTCTCCTCGCGCGCGCCGAGTCGCTCTACCCGCAGACGAGCGAGCTGCCGGATGCGAAAGGCATGCTCGATCGCGTCAAGAAAGGCCGCATTGCCGTGTGACGCCGTGCGCGCACGCCGTGCCCCGTGATCCGCTACCCTTGCCGTCGGCGGGTACCGTGGACAATCCGTTCGAACGCTATGACCTCGACCCGCGTGAAGGCATCGGAGCCATCACGCAGCGGCTGAAGGAGCTCGCCGAGGAGGCGACCGACGAAGCCGAGCGCGAGCGGATCCGCGCGGCGTGGGAGGAGCTCACCCTGCATCCGGCGCGGCGGCTGCGAGCCGCGCTCTTTGCCCATCCCGAGACACGCGGCGCGCTCGGGGTGCCGCCCTCGCTCCCGCGACGGCGTGCGCTCGGTGCGCGCGCCGCTGACCTCTCGCTCCGCGATCTTGCGGCGCGGCCGAGCCTGCTGCTCGCGCTGGGCGTGGACGCCGTGAAGGGCGAAGACGCAGTCCCGTCGCTCGAGGACGACCCTGTGCTTCGAGGGCTGCCCTGACCTAACCTGGCGGGCATGCCCTTTCTCGATCGTGCCGTCGGAATCGACCTCGGAACGACGAACTCCGAGATCGCGTGGCTGCCGCCCTCGGAGCGGGAAATCGTCATCTTTGCCGATCGCTTCGGTCGACGAACGGTGCCTTCGGCCGTGTCGTGGGACGAGAAGGCCGACGGCTTCGTCGTGGGGTATGGGGCGCGGGGCAAGCGGGGCACGACCGCGTCGCCCGTCGAGTCGATCAAGCGCAAGATGGGACAGCGCGGGACGGTGATCGTCGGCCCGCATGCGCTCTCGCCCGAAGAGATCAGCTCGAAGATCCTCGCCGAGCTCAAGGCGAGGATGTCCGAGACGCTCGCGCAGAAGCCGCTGAAGTCGGGCGGCGCCGCGATCGAGCTCCCGGTCACGCGCGCCGTCATCACCGTGCCCGCGTACTTCGACGCTCCGCAAGTCGAGGCGACGCGCCGAGCGGGGGAGCTCGCGGGATTGGAGGTCATCGGCATCCTTCAGGAGCCGACCGCGGCAGCGATCTATCACACGTGGAAGCGCCGGCTCGGTGACGGGAACTTCCTCGTCTACGATCTCGGCGGCGGCACGTTCGACGTGTCGATCCTCCGCTGCGTCGGCGGCGAGTACCAGGTCCTCGCGATCGACGGCGACAACTACCTCGGCGGCGACGACTTCGACCGCCGTTTTGCGGAGCACCTTCGCAAGCAGCTCGTGGAGCGAGGATACGCGCTCGACCTCGACGTGAAGAACGTCGAAGAAGACCGGCGCATCTTCGCGCGGCTCGTCCACCTCGCGCAGGAGATCAAGGAGTCGCTCTCGACGACCGAGGTCGCGCACGTGAGCAAGAGCGACATCGCGAAGGACAAGGCGGGCGAGAGCATCTCGTTCGACGGTGACATCGGCCGGGCGGACTACGAGCAGATCATCGGCGACCTCGTCGACACCACGATGGCGTGCTGCGAGCGCGCACTCGGGCGGAGCCGGGAGGTGGCGAACGTCGGTGTCGAGGACATCGACCATATCATCCTCGTCGGCGGCTCGACGCGCGTGCCGCTCGTCGTTCGTCGCGTGACCGAGGCGCTCTGTAAGCGAAGCTCCGAGCCGCTTCGCGATGACGTCGATACGTGCGTGGCGCTCGGCGCCGCCGTCCATGCAGCTCACGTGGGCGGCACGCTCGTCGGAGACAAGGGCGTCCGCATGCGCGTGACGACGCCCCTCGTCGCGCAGGGGACGAAGCTTCGTCTCGGCTTGTCGGTCGAGGAAGCCCCGAAGAACGCGACGAACATCACCATCTGGGAAGGAGAACAGGCGCTCGCCGAAGGGCCGCTCGTTCCATCGGGGATGCGATTCGACGTTCCTCTCGGCGAATCCGAGGAGACGAACGCGACGCTCGCGCTGCAGACATCCGTCGGCGCGCCCGTCGCTGAGCTTCCGTTGACGCTCCATCGTGGGGATCTCCGGCCGCGGCCGACCGCGCTCTCGCGTGCGTCCGTCGTGGCGAAGGACATCGCGCTCGAGGTCGTGCGCGGGGGCAAGCGGGATCGGAAGGTCTTGCTGGCGCGCGGAACGGGCCTGCCGGCGCAGGTCACGCATCTGTTCTTCACGGCGGATCAGAGCGGGGCCGTCGTTCTCCGCATCTTGCAGAACCGGCTGCCCATCAAGACGCTCGCGGTCGACGTGCCGAGGGAGCTCCCCGTCGGGAGCCCCGTCGAGGTCGTCCTTCGCTGCGACGAGTCGATGCGGATGGAGGCGCAGGCGACTGTGGGCTCGCAGCAGATCCAGGCTCACATCGAGCCGCCGCCGAGCCCGGCGAGCGACGCGAACGACGTCGAGGCGCTGCTCGAGCGCGCCGAGAAAGCGAAGCGCTCGCTCTGGGGCGGCCTCGGCTCGGAGTTCGCGCGCGAAGCGGATCGGCTCGTCGTCGGCATCCGCGAGGTGCTTCACACCGATCCCGACAAGCTCGCGGCGCTGTGCGAGCGCCTTCGCCACCTCGTGGACGAGTTCCACGGCGGGGTCGGCGAGGCGCTCGTTCCGCCGATGGCGCGGATGGAGGACGCATTCGACACGCTCCGTCGCGTCGTCTACCGGGCCGATGGCATGCTCATGGGCATGGAGCGCGCGGACTGGGAAAAGCGGATCGACACGCTCTACGACAAAGCGATGGAGGCCCACGGCGCCGGCGACGGCCCGACGTGGCGCCGCGTCTACAACGAGGTTCAGGCGCTGTGCGAGACCGCCTATCAGGAAGAGTTCTCGCGCATGCGGATGGATGATCCGGCGTACATCACACGTCGCACGCTTTCGCTCGCGTGGCGCGCACAGCGCGTCGAGCAGATGCTGTCCGAGCTCGTGCCGAGCACGACGGAGGAGATCCGCGCCATGCAAGTGGCCGAGCAGCAGCGCATCGAGAAGTGGCTCGCCGAGGCCGTCAAGAAGCCGCTCGCAACGCTCAAGGAAGGTGAGGGGAAGAAGGAGTCTTCCGAGCTCCGTCGATCGCTCGAGAAAGTCGACGCCGAGATCGACCGGATCGAAGCTGCCGTCGAGCGGCTGCCGTCGATCGGCCTCGTGACCGATCGCGGTGCGGGCGGTGGCTGAACGGGCGGGACGATGAACGTCGCCGCGTCGGTCGCGCTCGCGGTCGCGGAGCGCGTCGAGCGTACGGGCGGACCTCGCGCCGGGCTCGTCGCGTGGAGGACGCTTGCGTCGAACGCGGCAGACGCCGAGGTCCGCGGCAAGGCGATCCTCGCAGCGCTCCGCTGCGCGCTGGCCGTACGTGACGAGATCGCGCTCGCCGAGCTGACCGCGCTGTGGGAGACGGTCGATCGCGGCGTCTGGGATCCGGCGATCGCCTCGCTGTGCATCGAGATGGTGGGCACTGGGCTCCTGACGCGTGCGACGACGCTGGCGGAGAGCGAGGTTCGCCGCCACCGGACTGCGCGCTCGCTCTATTGCCATGCGCGCTGCCTCGATCTTGCCCGCGATGCTGCCGCCGCCGACGTCTTCCGTGACGCGATCGCTCGTGCGGAGAAGGAAGGCGCGAAGGACATCGAGCTCGCGTCGCGCGTGCGGCGTGCGGCGCTCCTCGCGCGCTCGTGGCCGACGATGAGTGAGGCGCTGGACGAAGCGCGGCGCGTCGACGTCGAGCGTGCGCCGGCAGAGTCGCGTCTCGTCGTCGCGCGCGTGATGCTCCGCTCTCCGAGCCGATTCGAGCGTGCAGCGGCGATCGGGCTCCTCGACGCGATCATCACGACTGAAGGCGCGGGGCTCGCGACGCGTGCGCTCACGCTCGTTGCGCGCTGGGCAGACGATGCTGCCGATCGCCTGACGCCGCTCGAGTCCGATCGACTCGTTGCGCTGTTCGGGCGCGAGCGCGTGATGAAGGTCGCGCCGCATGCGAAGGACATCGCCCGTGTGCTCGAGCGGATCGCTCGGGCGAGCGACGAGGCCGCGCTGGGCGCCGCGCTGGAGGAGGCCGTCCTCCTCGCTCCGGAGCTCGCACCTGCTCACGAGCGCGTTCGTGACATCCTCGCTGGCCGCTTCGAGGTGCCCGAGGATGCCGTCGAGACCGCGCCGACCGAGCTACGAAGGCGCCGAGCGTTCCGGCACTCGCAGATCCTCGACGTGGTGGTCGCGATGCGCGACCGCGCCCCCGCGCGAGCCGCACGGACGATGCGCATCCTCGGCGAGGCCGAGGAAGCCGGCGAGCACTTGCCCGTCGAGGTGCTCGCGGTCGCGCAGGCGGCGCTCGCGTACGATGATGCGGAGCTCCGCGAGGCTGCGGCGCATCTCGTCGCCGTGCGTCTCCGTCGCGCGAGCACCGGCGCCCCGCCGCGAGGCTTCGCCGTCCTCGCGGACACCCTCGCGAACATCGGGATGATGGACCTGGCGAACGCCGCACGTCGCGCGGCGATCGCGGCGAAGGAGCCGGGCGCGAAAGAGACGCTCGGCACGCTGCTCGCGCGGGAAGGGTGGGAGCTGGCGAAGAGCGGCGACCGGGCGAAAGCGATCGAGAAGCTCCGGGAGGCGAAGGCGCTGCTTCGGTAGCGCCTCGCCGTCGAGGCGCTCCATGCCGAGCCGACTCAGTTCACGCAGGGCGCGTAGAGATCCTTGTAGTTCGAATAGCGGATCCGGAACATGCTTGCCGGTCCTGCCGGGCGGAGCTCGACGCCGTTCACGGTGATGAACAGCTCGACGACCGCGTCGACGAGGACGCCGTTCGCGCTGGTCGTCAGATCGAAGGCGGGGCAGTCGCTCGCGTTCTGGACCGTGAAGGATCCCGGGATCGGATCGAGCGCCCGGAGATCGACGGCGTAGCGCGCGTTGTTGCCGAGGCGGCGCTCGAAGTCGACGTACCGGCTCGTGAACGGCCCGCTCGTGCCGACGCGCGAGTGGACCTGGACGTCGAGCTGCCTCCACCGATCCGGGTTGTCCCAGTCGGTGACGCCCTCTTTCCAGACCTCGAACGTCAGCGCGCGGATCGCTGCACGCTGGCGCGCCCACGTGTCGTAAGGGATCTCGCCGTTCACCGGCCGAAGCGAGCTCTCGCAGATGCCGTTGCACGTCATCCGGTCGATCGCGAAGCGAACGTTGCCGAGCCAGCCCGGCTCGTGCGCGGCCGGTTCGACACGGAAGTGATAATTGTCGCCGAGCTTGGAGTCGTATGCGCTGCAGCCCCAGCGGCTCGTGTTCTGGAACCAGATCTGGAGATCGCCCGAGGCGTCGAGCAAGAAGCTCTGATCGGCGCCGCCCGACGGCGACAGTCCGCCTGCCTCGAACGTCCGGACCGGCCCGTCGCCGATGCGCCAGAATCCCGTGATGGCCCAGCCCGGACCGCCGTTGATCTCCCCGCGGCACGTCGTGAGGCGCCCGGCGTCGTAGACGACGCGGACCTTCTTTCCCTTCTGCAGATCACCGCTGACACGCTCGTTCCATGCGCCGTCGAACGTGATCGTCGCGGCCTCGCCGAGCGCTGCTTCGGTCGACTCCACGTCGTCCTCACCGGCCGAAGGTGATGCGCAGCCCGCTGCCGCGAGCACTCCGGCGAACACGAGACCAAGCTTGAAGGAAGGCCAGACGTAACTCATGGCTGAGTGCCTAGCGCAGGTCGGGCGCCAGTCAAGGACGAGCTCGATCCGGCCTTCGTGTCACCGATGCGTGAGGGCTGCGGGCGGCGGCACCTGCTTCACCCGGACCGCCTCGACGGCTCGCTCGCGGATGGCAATCGGCACCCGCCCGGTTCCGGCGGGAAGCTCGGGGACGAGGCATTCGAGCCGCTTCGCCGCCGTCGGCGCCCAGCCGGTCCCCGTGATGAGCCGGGAGCCTCGCTGGTACGAGACGTACGACCAGATCCAGTTGAGGAGCACGGCGACGCGGTTCTTGAACCCGATCAGATAGAAGACGTGGACGAAGAGCCACGCGAGCCAGGCGATGAAGCCTCGCATCTTGATCCCGCGTGCGTACGCGATCGCGCGCGAGCGGCCGATCGTCGCCATCGAGCCCTTGTCATCGTATCGGAACGGCTCGCGCTCAGGCGGGTCCGGGCTCTCTGCTTCGCGCTTGATGAGGCGTGCGACCCATCGCCCTTGCTGCATCGCGACCGGGCTGACTCCCGGAAGGAGCTTTCCCTCCACCTCGTGATGCGCCATGTCGCCGATCGCAAAGACCTCGGGGTGTCCCGGGATCGAGCAGTCCCTATTTACGATGACGCGTCCCTGACGGTCGCGCGCGACATCGAGGCATTCGGTGAGCTCGTTCGCGCGGACGCCTGCGGCCCAGAGGACCGTCCCGGCGCGGATGCGTGAACGCTGCGGGCCGCCGCCGAGACCGGGGACGTCGTCGGCGCCTGCGCTCTCGAGCTCGACGCCGCGTTCATCGATCGCGACGACGCGCGAGCCCGTGATCACCTCGACCCCGAGCTCTCCGAGCTGCTCGATGGCGCTCTGCGAAAGGTCCTCGGGAAACGTCGGGAGGAGGCGCGTCCCCGCCTCGATGAGGATCACCTTCGCCTGGCGTGGATCGGCCGAGCGGAAGTCCTGCGCGAGCACGTGGCTCGCGAGCTCGGCGATCGCGCCGCTGAGCTCCGCGCCGGTGGGACCGCCGCCGATGACGGCGAACGTGAGGAGCTTCTCGCGCTCGTGCGGATCTTCGATCCGCTCCGCACGCTCGAACGCGAGCAGCACGCGACGGCGGATCTCGAGAGCATCCTCGATCGACTTCAGCCCGGGAGCGTAGCGCTCCCACTCGTTGCGGCCGAAGAAGGCGCTCTTCGCGCCGACCGCCAGGAGCAGCCAGTCGTAGTCTTCGACGATGTCGACGCTGTCGGACGGATCGGCGATGTGGATGCGCTTCTTCGTGAGGTCGATTCCCGTCACCTCGCCGAGGATGACGCGCACGTTCTTCGCGTCCGAGAGGATGTGCCGGATCGGTGAGGCGATCTCGCTCGGCGCGAGCCCGGCGATGGCGACCTGGTACAGCAGTGGCTGGAACAGGTGGTAGTTCATCCGATCGACGAGCAGGACCTCGATATCGGCGCCTGCGAGCGCCTTTGCCGCTTCGAGCCCGCCGAAGCCGCCTCCCACGATCACGACGCGGCGTCGCTTTGCGTTCATGTCTGTAAACGAGATGGGGACGTACCGCGGCAAGTCAAGCTGGGGACCGGGCCGACATCGTCGAAGAGCGTCTCGATCGCAGCGCACGGGCGAGCTCGCCCGTGCCTCTCAGCCACGCAGCGGCTTGCGTGTTTTCCATAAACGACACACGAAGCGCGCAGGTTCGCAACACCGCTCCGTCATCTTGCACTTCGCTCCGAGCGGGTTCTCGGCGCAAAGCTCTACTGACGCGTGACGGGAGGGTGTCCCATGAGCACGTTCGAGACGATCGCGATCGTGGCTGTCGTTTACGTCCTCGCGTTCCTTGCGCATCGAACGGCTGGCCGCGCGGATCAGTCCGCCCAGGACGACGGCACGCCGATCTGAAGCGTCCGTTCACGGACGGGCCGCCAGCCGCCGATGTATGGTGGCGCGATGTCGAAGAAGAAGGCCCCTGCGAAGAGGGCCCGGACGGAGCGGCGCGACGCAGCGCGTGATGCGGTCAAGCTCGCCGAGGCGCGCCTGAAGCTCGCGGCGCTCGAAGCCGGCGGCTCGCCCGAGCGCCCGATCGAGGTGACCAGCGCGTCGATCATCGAGCCACATGCCGCTGGGCTCGCGTGCGCGGCGTGTGGAGCGAGCACGCGGGTCGAGGAGCACTCTGCGAAGACGATCATGGATGCGAGCGGATCGCCGCGTCCGCTCCGAATCGTCCACGTGCGCTGCACGCGCTGCGGCGTCGCGCGCGACATCTACTTCCGACTGGGGACGATGCTCGCGAATTGAAGCGGTCGACCCACGAGCTCCTTGTCGAGCTCGCTCGCGCCGTAGTCGCAACGCGGAACCCGGTCTCTGACTTTTCGCGACCGGCCGAGCCGAGTTGCGCCCTAACATGTGCCGCACATGCGGCGCTCGATCTTTGTCTGTTTCACCAGCGCTGCTGCTGCTGCGCTCGGCGTCATCGCCTTCGCTTCGTGCGGGGGCGAAGAGGAACGGCCAGGGGCACGCCCGGCCGACGCCGGTCTGGATGCGCCTCTCATCGGTGAGACCGCACCACCCGAGCCCGACGCCGAGCCGCCGCCCGGCGACGTCTGCGGGATCGCCAGCGGGCTCGAGCCGTCGGCCGCGTGGCCGCTTCGTGGTGGGTGCACGACGCGCGCGGGATGGTCCGCGCTGCCCGGCCCGACGAGCGCACAGATCTCGTATTCGGTCCCGCTGCCCGCCGGTGACAGCTCCCCGGCCGTCAGCGCGCGCAATATCACGTGGATCGGTACGAGCGACGGAGACATCGCCGCGGTGACGAACACGGGCTTCGTGCGGCGGGGCTATCGTACGGGGGGCCCGATCGCATCCTCTCCGGCGATCGACGCGAGCGGACACGCCGTCATCGGCAGCAAGGACGGCTTCCTCTACGCCATCGCCGCCGAGGACGGTCCAGACGATCCCGATGCCGATGGCGGACCTTCGTATCCACCGGCGAAGGTCGTCTTCAGGCTCGCGGTCGGACCGGTTGCTTCGTCCCCGGTGATCGGCGGCGACGGAACGATCTATGTCGGGACTACCGAAGGCAAGCTCGTCGCGGTCCCGAAGGCGGGGAGCGCGATCGCGTGGAGCGCAACGACGAACGATACGTTCGGCTCGTCACCGGCGCTCGGGCAAGACGGGACGATCTACGTCGGTAGCACCGACGGAAAGCTCTACGCGTTCACGCCCGACGGCGCCACGAAGTGGTCGCTCGATCTCGGTTCACCCGTCCACGGCTCGCCTGCCGTCGGCGGCGACGGAAGCGTGTACATCGGCACGTCGGACGGAAAGCTCCACGCCGTCGGCGCGGCAGGCGCAAAGCGCTGGTCGTACGCCACCGGCGGGCCGATCGCCGGCACGCCTGCGGTCCATGCGGGCGCCGTCTACGTCGGGTCGGACGACGACAAGCTCCACGCCGTGTCGACCGCCGACGGAACCCCTCGCTGGACGTACGCAACGTCGGGCGCCGTCGCGACTCCGCTCATCGGGTCCGACGGCACGATCTACGTCGGCGCGGCCGACGGGCGCGTGTACGCGATCACACCGAAGGGCACCCTGTTCTTCGCCGTGAACGTGAGGGGCAAAGTGAAGTCCGCCCCTGCGATCGGGCCCGGTCCGGCGCTCTACGTCACGACCGACAACGCGCTCGTGGTCGTATCGCCCTGATAGCGATCGGCGCACGAGTCGGCCACGGGCGCCTTCTTCGTCGTTCGACGGCGCCCACGCGAGAAGACGGCAACGTCGCCGGCCATCGTCGATGGATGCGCGCGTACGCGTCAGTGCAGGACGAAGTTGTTGAGCGCCTGGACGATGACTCCGACGATGCTCTCACCCGCGATGCCGCCCGCAGCGATCGCGACGAGGTACTTGTCCGCCCAGTCCTTCTTCCATCGCGTCGCGATCGTGGCGAAGAGCGCGCCGACGAACATCGCGAGCGGGTAGAAGAACGGAAGCACCATCCCGAGACCGAGACCGGTGGGCGATGGGACGAAGCTCTTGTAGCGCTTCGGAACGAAGATCTCCGCGAGCGCGAGGATCACGCCCACCGCAGCGCCCCATCCGATCGCCGACTGTGACATCGGATGGAGGTTCGCGAGCCCGTACTTGAAGACCTCGGCGACCGCCTTCCACTGCTGCGCCGCGACTGCCGGAAACACCGCCGGGCGACTCGCCGTACCGGTGAGCGGCAGAGCGTTCGGCACGAGGAGGAGGTACCCGAGGCTGCTCGCGACAGTGCCGGTGAAGATCCCGAGCGCCTGCGCGATGAACTGCCGTCGCGGGTTCGCACCGAGGAGGTAGCCGGTCTTCAGATCGTTGAGCAGGTCGGCGCTGGAGTGTGAGGCGCCCGCGGTGATCGCGGCGGTCTGCAGGTTCGCGGTCGAGCTCTGCGGGATGAGCACGCCGTACGTGAGCTGCATGATCTTGCCGAGCGGCCCGCCCGGAGTGATGTCGCTCTCTCCCGTGGCGCGGCACGCGACGATCGCGAGGACGAACGTCATCGCGACGGCGAGGATGCCGTACGGGACCGGGATCTCGAAGTAGAGGTGTGCGATCGCGACGATGCCCGTCGCGGAGAAGAGGAGCCCGCCGACGAACCAGCTCGTCGGCACCTCGATGTCCTCCGACCGGACCGCGGCGGGCGTACCGGCGTCGCGGAACGGATGTGCGGGCTTGCCCGGAAGCATCCCGGCGATCGCGCGGCCGATCATGCGCCACTGCGCGGCGAACGCGACGAGGCCGCTCGACACGAGGAGCGGCGCGCCGGTCCAGATCCCGATCTCCTTCCACGCCGATTGGGGGCGCGTCACGGCACCGACCATCTTGCCGGCGGCGTCCTTCCACTCCCACGCCATCGCCGGAGGCGCGAGGAAGATCGCGACGACGAGGCCGCCGACCATCATCCATCCCGTGATGCGGATGCCGATCAGGATCCCCGCGAACGCGAGCGCGACGCCGTGATCGAGCTTGATGTGATAGTCGCTCGGAAGGAACGGCTTGCCCTCCGGATGGAGGCGCGCGGGGCCGGCGTTCGCGAGGCGATGCCATAGAGCGGGAATCGCCGACGCGATCCAGTCGAAGACGTTCGACTGCCCGGGGAGGATCGTGTCGCGGACGATCGCGCCCGATTGTGGGTCTCGCGTCTTCAGGATCTCGAGGTCCTTCAGGACCGGCACGAGCCCGGAGAACGCTGCCGTGACGAAGAGCGCGCGCGCCTTCGCGAGTGCCTCGGTGCCTCGGTTGTAGAGACCCTGCAACGTGACCGCCGCCGCCGTTCCCGACGGGAACTTCAGCTTCTCGCGATTGATCATCCCGCGCTTCATCGGGATTGCGAGCGTCACGCCGAGCACCGCGAGGAAGAACACCCACGCGGCGACGACGAATGGCGGAAGCTGCGTGCCCTGCGGATTCGCCTCGGTCACGGAGAGGAGGAGCATCGCCGGGATCGCGGAGATGAGCATGAAGCCCGTCGCGTATCCGGCGGACGAAGCGGTCGAAACGGTCGTTGTGTTCTCGAGGATCGAGAGCCTGCTCTGCGGGATGCCGAGCTTGTTGAGCGCAAGGCCGAGCAGCCAAGGACCGAAGAGGACCACCTTCTTCCACGCCGGCCAGCGTGGCGCCTCGCGCGACAGGTTCTCGAGCCCGGTCCACACGGCGAACGAGACGATCGCGGCGGTGAGGTTCACGCCGAGGAACCATCCCGTCTTCAGCCCGATGTAGATGTTCGTGAACGACAGGAAGAAGCCGAGCACGCTGCCGAGGACGATCGCGCGCACCGTGAGCTGCGCGGCGCCGGGACGATAGATGCGCGCGTACCACTCGGGCTCGTCGATCTCGAGGACGCTCTCGGGCGGGATATCGAGCGGGCGGCTCGCCTCGATCTCGTCGGGCGTCTCCGCCGGGCGTTGGAACAGGCTCACCGATCTTCAATACCAGAAGGAAGCATGCTTCGAGGATCGCGCGTGCTCGACTAGCATGCGCGCCAATGGCAGAGCGGGTATTGCGGAGCATTTGCGTGTTCTGTGGGTCGCGCGCCGGGGCGGACCCGGCGTTCATGGAGGCAGGCCGACAGATGGGCCGGGCCATCGCGGCCCGCGGGCTCACGCTCGTTTACGGCGGAGCGCGCGTCGGCATCATGGGTGCGGTCGCGAACGCTGCGCTCGCCGCGGGGGGCCGCGTCGTCGGCGTCATTCCGCGGTCGCTCGTCTCGAAGGAGATCGCGCACGACGGCCTGTCGGAGCTCTACCTCACCGAGACGATGCACGAGCGCAAGGACCGCATGGTCATGCTGAGCGACGCGTTCATCGCGCTCCCGGGCGGATTCGGCACGTACGACGAGCTCTTCGAAACGATCACGCTCGCGCAGATTGGCATCCACGACAAACCGAACGCGCTGCTCGACACGAACGGCTTCTTCCAGCCGCTGCTCACGCTGCTTCGCCACACGATCGCGCACGACTTCGCCGCGCCGGAGCACCAGGGGCTGATCGTGGTCGAGAACGATCCCGACCGGCTCCTCGATGCGATCGCGGCATGGACTCCGCCGCCACTCGGGTCGAAGGCGCTCGACCGAAGGGGGACGCCGTGAGCACCGTTGCACCGCGTGGGATGGACACCGATCTCTGGGCGCGGCTCGAGCGAGAGGCGCGAGCGCGCACCGAAGGAGCCGAGCCGGCCCACGACTTCTTCCACGTCGAGCGCGTCTTGAAGAATGCGGTGACCATCGCGCACGAGGAGCGCGCGAACGAAGCGATCGCGGGCACGGCGGCGCTGCTCCACGAGCTGTTCAACCTGCCGAAGTCGCATCCGGACTCCGCGCGATCCGGGGACATCTGCGCCGAGCACGCACGCGAGCTCCTCGTCCGCGAGCATGCGCCCGCCGAGCTCGTCGACCCGATCTGCGCTGCCATTCGCGATCACGCGTTCTCGAAGGGCGTCGTCCCCGAGGCGCTCGAGAGCAAGGTCCTGCAGGACGCCGATCGCCTCGATGCGCTCGGCGCGATCGGGCTCGCACGCATGTGGGCGACCTGCGCGGACATGAAGCGGCCGTTCTATTCGCCGGACGATCCGTTCTGCGCGTCACGCGCGCCCGACGACAAGTCGTGGGGCCTCGACCACGTCTACAAGAAGCTGCTCGTCGTTCCGGAGAGGCTGCAGCTGTCGGCCTCGCGCAGGCTCGCCGAGGAGCGCGTGGCGTTCATCCACGCGTTCCTCGACCAGCTTCGGCGAGAGATCGGTCAGGGCGCGTAGGCCTTCTTCCACGTCGTCGCGTAGCTCGCGACCTCGGCTTCCCACTTCGCATCGTCCCAGCCGAGCTCGGGCTGAGCGATCGCGCGGATCTGGGCCATTCGATCGAGCGCGCCGTTCGGGAGGAGCAGGCCGAGACGGACGCGCCGGAGGAGCAGGTCCGACAGTGTGACGACGCCTTCCGCGCGCGCGGCATGACGGAGCTCGCTCCAGAGCGCGATCGAGCCCGGGATGTGTCGGCAAGCTTCGCGGTCGGCAGTGACCTCCACGATCTCCGCCCCGAACCTGCCGAGGAGGCGAAGCTTGTCCTCGTCGGTGATCGAGCCGGGCCACTCGATGCCTTCCGTATTCGGCTCGAGCACGCGCGTGCGCGGCTGCAGACCGCCGAGCTCCTCTTCGGCGGCGCCGAGCGCGTCGCGGGCCATCACGGCGAACGTGGTCAGCTTGCCGCCTGTGATCGTGAGGAGCCCGTCCTCTTTCCAGATCGCGTGCTCGCGAGACTCCTTCGACGGATCGCTTTTGCCGGTGTTGATCACGGGGCGAACCCCGGACCACGTCGAGATGATGTCCGCGGGTCCGAGCTCGAGCGCCGGGAAGGCCTTCTGCGCGGCCTCGAGCAAGTATTCGCGCTCCTCGTCGCTGATCGCCGGCTCCTCGTCGAGCGAGCCGTGATCGACGTCGGTGGTCCCGAGGATCGTCACGCCCTCCCACGGGATCGCGAACACGGCACGCTGGTCGCGCGGATGAAGGAGGCTCACCGCCTCGGGGAGCGGCAGACGGCGATGCTCGAACGTGAGATGGCTGCCGCGGATGCGACGGAGGCGCCTCTCTTGGCCGAGCTCGGTGCGGAGGTCGTCGGCCCACGCGCCCGTCGCATTGATGACGACCTTCGCCTGGACCTCGGCGGTGCGCGACGCGCCCGGGGCCGTGTCCCGCACGACGACGCCGCAGACGCGACCGTCGGCGGTGCGAAGGAGCTTGTCCGCGCGGACGTAGTTGATCGCAGTGCCGCCCTGCTTCACCGCTTCGCGGAGGACGCGGAGCGTGAGCCGGGAGTCATCCGTCTGCGCGTCGAAGTAGCGGTAGCCGCCCTCGACGGTGGAGCCCTCGAGCGACGGGACGCGCGCGATGATCTGGGCGCGCGTCTGTGCCTCGTGCGCCCATTTTCCCGCGAGGGCGTCGTACATCGCGAGGCCGACGCCGTACATCCACTTGGGCATCTGGTCGCCCGGGAAGACGCCGAGATCGAAGCCGAGCGGGTTCACGAGCCCGGCGCCTTCTTGCATCAGGCGCTCACGCTCGCGCACCGACTTGCGGGTGACGAGGAACTGACCCTGCCGCAGGTACCGAAGGCCGCCGTGCACCAGCTTCGTCGAGCGGCTCGAGGTGCCCGACGAGAAATCCTGGGCCTCGACGAGGAGCGCTTTCTTCCCGTGCCGGACGGCCTCTCCGAGGATGCCTGCGCCCGTGATTCCGCCTCCGATGATGACGAGGTCCCACGATTGATCGAGGCGACTCCAGATCTCGTCGCGAAAGCCCTTCAGCCACATGACTTCACTCGCATTCGAGCCACAGGCTAATCGACCTTCGGAAGACTGTCGCCCTCCGCTTTGCTAGGCTCCGTCCTCCTCGAGCTCTGCTCGCCCTCCCGCAAATGCCCCGGAGACTCCGATGACGCTCGCCGAAAACGTGACGCCCTCGAGCCTGCCTCTGTCCGCCAAAGGAACGGCCGGAGAGCTGAGCGGCATCCTCGCGCGGATGCGCGCTGCTGCGCGGAAGAGCGGGCCGCCGGACTACGACACGCGCATCGAGCACCTCGACAAGCTCGAGCGCGCGATCGTCGACAAGAAGCACGAGCTCGCGAAGGCCGTGTCGATGGACTACGGCAATCGCTCGAAGCACGAGACGCTCACGGGCGAGATCCTCGTCATCCTGAACGAGATCAAACACGCGCGGACGCACCTCCACGAGTGGATGGAGACCGAGCCGCGCGAGGTCTCGTGGATGTTCCTGCCCGCGCGCGCTGAAGTGGTGATGCAGCCCGTCGGCGTCGTCGGCATCGTGTCGCCGTGGAACTACCCGGTGCAGCTGTCGCTCGCGCCGCTCGTCGGTGCGCTCGCTGCGGGCAACCGGGTGATGCTCAAGCCCTCCGAGCTCGCGGGCGATGCAGCAGCGATCCTCAAGCAGATCATCGCCGAGACGTTCGCGTCCGATCACGTCACCGTCGTCACCGGCGGAACCGACGTTGCCGAGGCGTTCACGCGGCTTCCGTTCGATCACCTCGTCTTCACGGGATCGTCTCGGCTCGGCAAGATCGTGATGAAGGCGGCGGCGGAGAATCTCGTTCCCGTCACCCTCGAGCTGGGTGGCAAGTCACCCGCGATCGTCGGGGAGGGCTACTCGCTCCAGCAGGCCGCGCAGAAGATCATGTTCGGCAAGTGCTTCAACGCCGGACAGACGTGCGTTGCGCCCGACTACGCGATCTTGCCGAAGGGGCGTGTCGATGCGTTCGTCGAGGAGTGCCGCCTCGCCGTGACGCAGATGTTCCCGAAGCTCGGGCAGAACCCGGACTACACGACCATCATCAGCGACGCGCACTACGACCGCTTGCAGTCGTACCTGAAGGACGCGCGCGATCGCGGAGCGAAGCTCATCGAGCTCAATCCGGGGAAGGAAGATCTCGATCCCAACGCGCGCAAGATGGCGCCGATCATCCTCCTCCACCCGAAGGACGAGATGATCGTCATGCAGGAAGAGATCTTCGGACCGATCCTTCCGGTGTTCACCTACGAGAAGCTCGACGACGCCATCGCGTACGTGAACGATCATCCGCGACCGCTCGCGCTCTACTACTTCGACAACAACCAGCGTCGGATCGACCGCGTGCTTCGCGAGACTGTCTCCGGCGGAGCCACGATCAACGACGTGATGCTCCACGTCGCGCAGGCGGATCTCCCGTTCGGTGGAGCAGGCCCGAGTGGCATCGGCGCGTATCACGGCCGCGAAGGCTTCGAGACCTTCACGAAGAAGAAGCCCGTCTTCTACCAGAGCCGGATCAGCGCGACGTCGATGTTCCGCCCGCCGTACGGTGAGCGGGTCGATTGGCTCTTGAAGACGCTGCTCGGGAAGTGATCGCCGGGCGGGCCGCGGTCACTTTCGCGTGTACTTCGCGCTCAGCTCGGAGACGGCGAGATCCTGCTTGAGGACGGCGGTCTTGACGGCGGCCGCCTTCGAATCCTTCGTCAGGCCGCTGAGCGTCTCGACCTTCAATGCGTAGAGCGCGAAGACGTATTCGTGCTCGCCGTCGGGCGGGCAGGGCCCGGCGTAGCCTGACTGGCTCTTGTAGTTGAGCGACTGCTTCGCGCCGGCGGGCTCGGACGGCTCGAACTTGCCTTCGATGCCTTCCGGCAGGCTCGTGACCGACGCGGGGATGTCGTAGATCGCCGAGTGCACGAGGCCGTTCGTCTTGTCCGTGAAGACGATCGCGTAGCTGAGAGTTCCTTCCGGACCGGGCGTCCAAGAGAGCGGCGGCGATACCTCTTTCCGACTGCCCTCGCCGTCGCACGTGTGGAGCGACGGGAGCTTTGCTCCGTTCTCGAACGCGCTGCTCGTGAGCGTCATCGGACCCGCAGGCTCGCTCGTCCCGGCGTCCGGATCCTCCGCGGTGTCGCCTCCAGTTCCGGACGATCCCGCATCCGAGCCGGACCCGCTGCTGCTCTCCGCGCTGCCCGTGCTCGAGGAGCACGCGCTGATCGTGATCGCGCCGAGCGCGAGGGAAGCTGCGAACAAGGCGGAGCGAGCGGAGATCATGACGCGCTCTCGTTCGCACACGGATCGCCTCCGGTCAAATCGCGCCGCGCCGAAATGAGAGGCTTCAGGCTTCAGGCTTCAGGCTTCAGGCTCCAGGCTTCGGGCTTCAGGAAGAGAAGAGAGGAGAGGCGTGGCACGCTAAGCCTTCGAGCGAAGCGAGCCGAAGCCTGCGAGATCCTGAAGCCTGAAGCCTGAAGCCTGAAGCCTGCGAGCGAAGCGAGCTCCTGAAGCCCGAAGCCAGCGAGCGAAGCGAGCTACAGCCCGATCTCGCCCGGCGTGCACGTGCGCTCGAGGCGCGTGTCGCACGCGATCTTCTTCGCGCAGAAGTCCGCCGGCAGCTCGCTACCCGGACGCGCCGCGGCGAGCGACTTCAGCGCCGCGAGGCTCGACTTCGGCATCGAGCAGACCACGCCGGTGACCGCGTGCTCCTGGAAGTCGTAGTACTTGCCGGACACGCCGCCCTCCCACTTCATGTCGGGCGGGAGATCGCGTCCATCAGGCATCTCCGTCGCGACCCATGACCCGAACATCACGACCTTGTCCGAGCCGTAGACGCTCGCGGGCCGCTTCGCGCCGGTATCGGTCGGGTAGTCGACGTCGATGTACTTGCCTTCGTACGTGTCGTAGTCGGCGATGATCTTCACCTTCGCGGTCGTGGTCGGCGTGATCGCGGTGTTCGCCGCGTAGACCTTTCGCATGCTGATGCCGAGCACGTGGGACATCTCGACGACGTGCTCGCCCATCATCCGGTTGCAGCCGGACGAGACCTGCCCGCGACGCAGGTACCAGACGCCGAGATCGCCCGGCGCCTCGTTGTCCTTGTCGGTGATCGGTCCGTGGAACGCGATCCCGCCGTTGTACGCGAGGAACGGGAAGCCGCCCCACGGCACGTCGTGCCAGCCTTGCGACTGCGTGAACGCAGGCCCGTTCGGACGGTACGGCTTCGCGAGTTGGAACGAATACGTGCCCGCTCGCGAGTTGCTCTTGCCGGCGAGCGCGGTGGCGATGGGATACACGATGTCGACACGGAGCTTGCCGTCCTCGGCCTTCGTCTTCACGTGCGGGAGCTCCGGCAGCGTCGTGCCGGCCGGGAGGTAGCCGGTGACGCGGGCCGTGTGGCCCTTCAGCGACGCGGTGACCGACGGGCTCTGGAGCGTCGGGAGCGGACCGCCGTAGAACCAGTGGTCGTCCACCTTGCGGCTCGTGATCGCATCTTCGCTCGAGTCGGTGTCTTCGCCGGTATCGACGGCGCACGCACCGAGGAGGACGACGGATCCGAGGAGGAGGCCAAAAACGGCAGAGCGGGGCATGGGCAGCGTTTCTCCGAGGAAATGGGCGAGCTTGCGTCGCCCCAAGCGCGACCTATGCGTGACACACTTTTGCGCATTGTCGACGTAGAAGTGTGCCTATGTCGTACTTTTCAGGTTTCCACGGCCCTTGCGCCGTCCGTATTGCCCGAAGCCTCCACTCCGCGGCGCGCGCAGTAAGGTCCGTTCATGAAGGTTCATCAGGAGATCGTCGAGGTGTCGACGCGTGGTCGAGGGTTCTCCGATCTGTCCTCGAAGATCGAGGCCGTCGTCGACGCGTCCGGCGTGAAGACCGGCCTGTGCACCGTCTTCGTGCAGCACACGAGCGCGTCGCTCGTCATCCAGGAGAACGCCGATCCGTCCGTACGTCGTGATCTCGAGCGATGGATCGCGGGCGTCGCGCCCGAAGACGCGAAGGCCTACGAGCACGACACCGAAGGCCCCGACGACATGCCCTCGCATCTCCGATCCGCGATCACGCGGACGAGCGAGGTCATCCCCGTGACGAGCGGGCGTCTCGGGCTCGGCACCTGGCAGGCGATCTATCTCTGGGAGCACCGCCGATCGCCGCACACGCGGCGGGTGATCGTGCACGTGCAGGGCGTGTGACGCTCAAACGCGAACGCCCCGCAACGTGCGATGCACGCGCGGGGCGCCGTGACGCGATGTGCAGGCCTCAGTCGCGGAGCGGGCGACCCTGCACGTCGGTGACCTTGCCCATCAGCATCATGATGCCGTCGATGAGCGGCCAGATCCCGCACGTGAGCCAGCCGAGGAGGAGCTGCGCGACGCCGAGACCGATGTGGCCCGTGTAGAAGCGACCGACGCCGCCGATCCCGACGAACAGAGGCAGGATGTTGAGCAGCCCGGCGACCATCTTGGTCTTGTCCGAGAACGGCATGCCGGTGATCGGGTCGATCCCGTACGGTGCGTGCTGCTGCATCGGCCCGCCCATCATCGGCCCCATGCCCGGAACGCCCGGAGGGGGAGGGCCGTAGCCACCAGGCGGAGGTCCGTAGCCGCCGGGAGGCGGTCCACCGTATCCACCGGGAGGAGGGGCGTTCGGGGGGTAGTTCATGCTCGTGTGCTCCTGTGCTGTGACGGGTCGCTGCTCGACGGACGGATCGGCAGTCGAGGGTAGAGCTTTTGACGGGGAGCGCAAGCCGGCCGCCGCGCGCACTCGTAGCTCAGCCGCGTGCTCCGCGCGCTCGCCGAGCGAGTGATTCGTTCGGATGGGGCGCCGCGCTTCCCTGCGAGAGCCCTTCCGGCGTGCGGTAGCGAGCGACGACGCGGACGAGCCACGCGCTGGCGAGACCCAAGACGCCGATGTCGTCGAGCCAGCCGACGATCGGCACATCGGGGATGAGATCGACCGGAACGATCGCGTAGATGATGGCCGCGACCATGACGAGCTTTCCGAGGACGGATGCGGAGGGATCCCGGTAGTAGCGGACCAGCGCACGGATCCACGAGACCTTCGGCCGCGTCATCATGGCGTCGAACCTAAGGCTGCGGCAGCGGGCGCGCTACTCCACCACGACGAAGCTCACGCGCCCGACGAGCTGCCCGTCCTGCGTCTCGACGTCGATGGCCCAGCTGCCGACGAGCCGGCTCGGTAGCTCACGACCGCTGAGCGCGGAGCGTAGACGGATGGTGCCTTCGGGACCGTCGACCCTCGACGTCGTCTCGGTGGCACGATGGATCTCGTCGCCGTCGTGCCGCCAGACGTGCACGAGACGATCGCCTTTGCCTCCGGGCACGACGACGTCGGTGATCGCGATGAGCTTGTCGATCACGGACGGATGCAGCTCGTGGACGACCATCGCGAGGCGCCCGTCCGGAAGCACCATTGGGCCGACCGCTCCCTTCGAGACGTACATCGGAACGGGCGGGATCGCCGTCCTGCACGCGTACGCCGCGGAGATCGCGCCGACGGCGCTCGCGAAGAACAGCGCGATCCAGCGTCGATCGCGGAGCATCGCGAGGCTCACGTGGATCGTCCAGAAGCCGACGACCGTGATGCCCATCGCGATGAGCAGCGAATAGAGCGTGCGCGTGTCCGGGAAGAGCGCAGGAACGACGAGGTTCAGACAGCCGAAGAGCGCGACGGCGTGGAAGATCGACGCGAGCGCGCGGAAGCGGAAGACGACGCGATCGAAGACGATGTCGAGCGTCGAGAGGAGCGCGCAGGTCCCGAGCAGCACCACGAACCAGGAGTTCGGCGCCCAGAACGTCGTCGACTTCCAATAGAACGGCAGGAGGAAGAAGAGCATCCCCTGGTACAGGTTCTTCAGCGCGTACGTCATCGCGAAGAACCGGATGCGAACCTTCGTGCCTGCCGTCTGGAGATGCGTCTGCTCGCGTCCGGAGCCGAACAGTCGGAAGAAGAGGACGACGAGGAGCCACGCTGCGCCGACCGAGACGGCGAGCCAGCGGGCGTGATCGAAGCCTTTCTGCGCGAACGCGACGACGGTGACGCCGAGGCCGAGCGCATACGCCGAGTGGAGCCACCACAGCTTGCGGCCGTGCGCGCGCATGAACGACTCGAGGCGCTCGCGCGGCGACGGCGCGAACGGCACCGGATCGACGACGCGCACGTCCTGCGCGCCGCCCAGCACCGCGCGCCGGTTCACCGGACTTCCTTGTCCGGGAACACCCGCAGGGCCGCTGCTCTGGCCGATCGTCACACTGGGAGCATAATCGGGGCGCTAGCGGAGGCCACTTTCCGGGCCGTATGCCGCGACGCGGCCGCTTGGAGCTCGAGGAGCACGAGCGCGACCCGAAGACGCCGCTGGGCGCCACCGGCGTTACGGATGAGGTGATGGCCGATGATCGGCGGATGGGCGCCTGTTCGCGCGACCTGCGCGAGGTCGCAGTCCCGACGTCATTCCTCGGTCGCGAGGCGTGCGACGATGCGCTCCATCCCTTCGCGAACGTCCGCTTCGGGCGCGAGCAGGCTCACGACGAGGTGAGCACCGCGCGACATGTCGAAGAAGTAGCCCGGGTGCACGTAGACGCCGTTGTCTTCGACGAGCGCGACGGCCCATTCTTCATCCGTCCGCGTCTCGGGGACCCGGATCGTCGCGTACCAACCGCCCTCGACGTCGAGCACGTTCATGAGCGGTGCGCGAGCTGCCGCCGCGCGGACGAGGGCGAGGTTCGTGCGCGTGCGCGCTCGGATCGCGTCGGACGTCACCTTTCCGGCGCGCAAGAGCTCGGCCAGCGCATGCTGCACGGGCGCTCCCACCGAGAGATAAGCGTCAAGCACGGTCTCGAGTCGCTCCATCGCTTCGGCCGTACGCGTCTCGTCGCCGGCGCACGCGATCCAGCCGAGCTTCATCTGCGGGAGCCCGACGAGCTTCGACAGACCCGAGAGCGCGAAGACGAGCCCGCGCCGGCTCTCGAGCGCGGAGCGGACGCGGTGCGCGGGAACGTCCGCCCCGAGCGGGTAGGTGGCGAAGACCTCGTCACTCACGATCGGAATGCCGAGATCGAGCATCGCCTCGAGCTCGTCACGGCCGAGGAACGATCCCGTCGGGTTGTTCGGGCTGACGACGACGACGAGGCGCGTGCGCGGTCCGACCGCGCGTGCGAGCGAACCGAGGTCGACATGCCAGTGACCGGCGTATTCGAGCGGGTAGGTCCGAAGCGATACGCCCTCGAACGCCGCGAGCCATGCGAGCAGCGGATAGCTCGGCACCGGGACGAGGACCTCATCGCCGGGATCGCAGAACATCTTGAACAGGACCGCGTACGCCTCGCTCGTGCTCGAGGTGATCGCGATGCGAGATGGAGCGACGTCGATCCCGCTCCTCGCGTACTCGGCCGCAACGACCTCACGCGCGCTCGGAAGCCCGAGCGCCTGCGGCTCGTACACGAGCGAGCCGGGGCTCGCGAGCGACGAGGCGATCGTCTCGACGTCGTACGGCAGCCCTGCCGCAGTCGGATTGCTGACGGTGAGGTCGATCAGACGTCGCTCGCCTGAGCTCCCGCGCGCGCGTGCGGTCGCGACGGCACGGCTGAGCGCATTCGGCGACTCCTGCGGGATCGCGAGATCGGTGACCCGAGTTCGGCGTGAGAACGTCATCGTCGAGGCCGCGACCTTTACCGCTGTGGCGGCCGAGAAGCTTGCGCCCGCGACGATCCTAGCGGTAAGGGCAGCCCATGACACGGCTCCATACGATCCTCGGCGTCCTCGCCATCGGCGGCGCGGCTGTCTACGCGGCATGCTCCAAGTCGACACCCGAGCCGGAGAAGAGCAGCGAGGCGCCGGCACCCGCACCGTCGCCGGTGGGCTCGCCGATGAAGGTCGAGCACCCCGCCGTTGCGCCTGCGGCGACGACGGCCGGACCGGACGACATCGGCTGGGAAGCGCCGAAGGCATGGCAGAGCGTGCCGAACGCGAACACGATGCGAAAGGCGACCTTCAAGATCCCGAAGGCGCCGGGCGATGCGGAAGATGCCGAGCTCACGGTGACCGCTGCAGCGGGCGGCGTCGACGCGAACATCAAGCGGTGGTCGGGTCAGTTCGGCGATGCCGAGGCGAAGGCGGAGAAGCGGAAGCCGAACGGCCTCGACGTCACCGTGGTCGAGATCAAGGGCACGTTCGCTTCCGGCGGCATGGGCATGATGGGTGGCCCGACGACGCCGAAGGAGAAGTACATGCTGCTCGGCGCCGTGGTCGACGGTGGCGACCGCCAGCACTTCTTCAAGATGACCGGTCCCGAGAAGACCGTCACCGCGGCGAAGAAGGACTTCGACGCGTTCGTCGCGAGCTTCCGGGCGAAGTAGGTCGAACGCCGCTGCGCTCGGGCACGCTCGCGTCGAGCGGCGCATCGCACTGGCTCCGGAGCTTGCAGCTCGCACACTCGCGGCCGCGCCAGATCCGATCGAAGCGCTCCTGCGCAGCGTCGAGCATCGCCTCACTGTCGGTGACGATCCCCATCTCGAAATTGCGACGACCTTCGCCTTTCGCGCCGAGGCCGGCTCCGGTGAGGTTCGCGCTGCCGAGATAGAGGAGCCGTCCGTCGACGGCGATCATCTTCAGGTGGACCCGCGGGCAGCGTCGCATCTTCACGGTCCCGACGGACTGCCCTGCGCTCCGCTTGCCTCCGAGGCGCGCGAGCTCGCGGGCGAGCGGCCCAGATGGCGCCGATGCGTGCAAGATGCAAACGTCGACGCCGCGCCGTGCGAGGTCCCCGAGGGACTCGAAGAACGAGACGTAACGGCCGCGCGCACGCGCACGCGATCCGATCGGGGCCTCGACGAGCATCGTCTTCAGGTTCGCCGTCGTGATCCACACGCTGACCGTGGCCGTGGCGACGGCGCGCGTGACGAGGTCCTCGTAGTGATCGCCGTCGACGAGCAGCTTCGCGCGGATCGTGCGGGCCGGGCGTTCGGTCGAGGAGCGCCAAGCAGACGAGATCGCGCCGGATCTGGGCATGTGCGTAAGTGTACTACTTTGGTCTTGATTGTGGGTATCAACGGGGTAGAAAGCGCGGCACTACACGCGGGGGCGGCGGATCTTGGCCGGTTCTTCGCATTCACCCGACCCGCGACAGCGGGTGCTTACGGAGTGTCCTGTCATGCAGCTTTCGCCTCTTCATCTGGTCGCGGCCGCGTCACTCGCCGCCGCTGCGCCGCTCGGCTGCGCCTCTGCGCCCGAGGCAAGCGACGAACCCGACGTCGCGTCCTCGGAAGACGAGCTCTCGGCGCCGGACCGGCAGCCCTTCGTCGGAGAGTTCTCCTGGAAGAACGACGCATCCGGCGCCCTCGTCGACTTCGAGCAGCTGACGCTCGCGGCGGACGGTACGTACTCCGCGAAGGTCGAGGCCACGCTCGTGAACCCCGCTGTTCGCTGTTTCCGTGCCCCGTGCACCTTGCCGGAAGAGGGCCAGTGGAACGCGTACAAGGTCTCCGGGAAGACCAAGGTTCGCGTGCGTCCGTCGACGGGTCGTGCGCGCGTGTACTCTGCATCGATCTCGGCAGACGGCCAGACGCTCACGCTCTCGCGCCGCGGAGCAACGACCCAGCTTTTTCGTGAGGCCCAGATCACGTGTGCGAAAGTCCGTTGCGCCGCGGGTACGCACTGCGAGATGACGGGCCAGCCGATTGCGGCACAGTGCATCGAGGACAAGGCGCCCGAGATCACCTGCGCGAACGTGCGCTGCATGGCAGGGACCCACTGCGAGATGACGGGCACCCCCGCGGCGGCCACGTGCGTCGCTGACCTGCCGGCTTGCGTGAAGACCGGCTGCAGCGGCCACGTCTGCGCAGACCACGACGTCATCACGACGTGCGAGTTCCGCCCGGAGTACGCGTGCTACCAGGAGGCAACCTGCGAGCGTCAGCCGAACGGGCGGTGCGGCTTCACCCAGACGCCGTCGCTCACGGCATGCCTCGCGAACCCGTGAGCGCGCGCGGATCCATGTCCTTCTCCTACCTCGTCCGGTGCGCGTTCTCCGACCGCGAAGCCATGGAGGGCTTCCTCCAGTGGCTTCGCGATCGGCACGTCGCCGACGTCTGCGCGGCCGGCGCCGAGGACGCCGAGCTCTTCATGCTCGATCACGTCGGCGGCGATCACCCGCACGCCGTCGAGGTCCGCTATCGCTTCGCCTCACGCGACGCCTTCATGCGCTACGAGCGCGAGGAGGCGCCGCGTCTGCGCGCGGACGGCGTCGCCGCGCTCGCACGGCTCGGCGTGCCGTCCGAGCGCGTGGCGTTCACCCGAATGACCGGCGAACGCGTCGACTGGCGGCGCTGATCAGGCTGCGGCGCGCGACCGGTAGCCGTCGAGGATGTCGAGGCAGCCGGCGAGCGAGTCGCAGAGGTTCAGCTCGCGGCGGAGCTGGGCGGCTCCGCGGAGGCCCGACAGATAACCGGACAGGTGCCGGCGCGTGCAGCGAACGCCGTGGGGCTCGCCTCGAACCTCGACGTTTGCGACGAGGTGCCGCTTGCAGAGATCGATGCGCTCGTCGTCCGTCGGCGGAGCGATGGTCTTGCCCTCACGCAGCAGCGCGAACGCCTCGCGGAAGATCCACGGGTGCTCGATCGCGCGCCGGCCGACCATGACACCGGCGCAGCCGGTGGAGTCGATCGCACGCTGCGCGTCTTCGGCCGTCTTCACGTCACCGTTGACGATGACGGGGATGCTGACGACCTCGCGCGCGCGCATCGCCCACGTCCAGTCGGCAGACCCGCTGTGACCCATGTTTGCCGTGCGGCAGTGAATCGTGATCGCGGCGACGCCGGCATCTTCGAGGCGCCGTGCGAGATCGACGATCGGCATGTGCGACTCCGGGCCGAGGCCGATGCGCGTCTTGACCGTGACCGGAAGCGAGACGCTCTCGACCACCATCTTCGCCATCGCCACCATCGCTGCAGGATCGCGCAGCCATC
Source organism: Pseudomonadota bacterium (assembly GCA_023402175.1). Taxonomy (GTDB): domain Bacteria; phylum Myxococcota_A; class Polyangia; order Polyangiales; family Polyangiaceae; genus Labilithrix. The sequence continues at coordinate 27,801 of JAEXCN010000512.1, forward strand.
CCGCGCCGGCGCCACGGCCGGCGATCTTGGGGACCCAACATCCGCAGTTGATGTCGATGAAGAACGGCTCGGCCGACTCGGCGTACCGTGCTGCTTCGGCGAGACGCTCGGGGTCGGCGCCGTAGATCTGGATCGCGGTGAGGACGTCGTCGTCGGCGAGCGCGATCTTGCGGCGGGCGTTGCGGCAGCCGCGCAGGAGCCCCTCGACGTTGACGAACTCCGTCACGGTGATCTCCGCGCCGAGAGAACGGCAGATCCGGCGGAAGACGGCGTCCGAGACGTCTTCGAGGGGAGCAAGCACGACCGGCTTTGCCGAGTAGAGTTGCTGGAGTTGCGCAAGGTTGGGATGGGCCACGGTCGGAAGGCACGAGATAGCTCAGGATCGAGCGGGCCGCCAACGGCCGAGCGGCGCTTTTGGTTCGTTCCCGAGACGTGCATTTCGAAACGGCCGTGCTAGGCCTGCGCGCGCTGCATGATGGTCGCGACGTCGTCCGCTGGGCGGCAGCGCTCAGGCGCTGGGGAGCACGCTTCGGAGAAGCGGTCGCTGGCGTCCATCCTGCGCGACCACGGCCCGATTCCCGTCACCGACGCCGTCGACATCGCGCTCGACGTCTGCGATGAGCTCGCGAACGCGCACGCGAACGGCATCGTCCACGGCGATCTCGGGATGCATCGCGTCCGCACGCACTGGCCCCGCGTCCCGGGGCAGCGGGTCGACATCTTCGCGCTCGGCGAGAACGACAGCGCTGCGTTCGCCTTCCGCGCTTCGGCCGTCGCGGGGCTCGTCGCGCCGGAGCAGCGCGAGAACCGTCCCGTCGATCGCCGCGTCGATGTGTGGGCCGTCGGGGCGATGCTCCACTGGATGATCGCCGGCGCGGCGCCGAGCTCCGATCCGAACGAGCGAACGCTCGCCAAGGCGCCGTGCACGCTCGTCATCGCGATCGAGGCGTGCCTCGCCATCGAGCCGAACGAGCGCCCGCGGTCGGTCAACGAGCTCGCGGAGGTGATCGCCTCGTTCGCGTCCTCGCCGCCCGATCGCTTCGAGCAGCTCGCGCAGCGCCGGAGCCGGCTCGCCGACGCGAAGCGTGTGCGCTCCGACCTCGGCGACGTCGAGAGCGTCCTCGGCCGGCTCGACGATGCGGCGCTCCAGCGCGAGCTCGTCGCGGCATCCACGCCGCCGGCGCTCGACCGACTCGCCGTCGCCGTCGATCGGAGCACGGGCAGCAGATCGAGCGCGATCTTCGAGAAGACGCATCTCACGGATCTCGCCGACGACGACCAACAGGACGTCGAGACGGTGCTCGCGCAGCCCCGGTACGTGCCGGGCATGGCCGCGGAAGAGGCGCTGCCGCCGGTCGCTTCGCCGCTTTCGATCGCGCCGGTCATCCTCTCGTCCGAGCTCCTCGCTCCGCCGAAGGACGCAGCGCTCCCTGTCGAAGCTTCGGCACCGCTTCGAGACGCTCCCCGATCGACGCGGCGACGGACCGTGGTCGGGATCATCGGCGCGGCATTCGCGCTCTCGCTCGGCGTCGGGATCGGCATGCGGCTCGTCGAGCGCGCGCTCGCGCGTCAGGTGGCGCTCTCGGCTCCGCCCGCAGCTCCGGTCTCTCCCGCTCGTGCCGCTCCCGCGCCGACCGACGCGGTCGCTGCTGCGCCGACGCCGGCTGCGCACGATGCGGTCGTGACGCCTGCGTCCTTGCCCGACGCGCGACCGGCCGTCGCCTCACCGATCGCGACCTCGTCGGCAGTCGCGGACGTACGGCCCGTGACGCCTGCATCCCTGCCCGACGCGAAGCCTTCTCCGGCGCCTGTCGTCCGTGTCTCGCGTCCGAAGGAGAGCGCTCCGGCGGCGACCGAACCGGACAAACCCAGCGCAGAGGACGCGACCGAAGCAGCGCCGACGTCGCTGACCGACGCGCTCTGACGGCCTAGCGTCGCTCCGCTCGCGTCGCGAGTTGCGCGTTCGAGCTCGCGCTGCTTCTTCTTCTGGGCGCCTGGATCAGGGCAGGAGCGCCGCGCCGAGGACGCCTGCGCTGTCGCCCAGCACGTGCTTCGCGATCTTCGTCGCGAGATCGTCGTTGAACACCCAGCGCGCGACGGCCCGCGGTCCTTCGTCGTAGAGCACGTCGAGGTTCGACACGCCTCCGCCGAGGACGATGACGTCGGGATCGAGGATGTCGATCACGGTCGCGAGCGCGCGGCCGAAGATCTCGACGCGGTCTTCGAGCAGCTCGCGAGCGATCCGCGCTTCGTCGCTCGTCGAATCTCCGGCGGGAGCCGCAGCCCCGAGCTGCGCGATGTCCGGCAACCGCCGCTTCGTTCCGGCTCGGCGCTCGTACTCGCGTTCGATCGCGGGCCCGCTCAAGTACGTCTCGATGCAGCCGCGTCGGCCGCAATAGCACTCGAGCCCGCTCTGTGGATCGAGCACGACGTGACCCCATTCTCCGGCAATGCCCTGCACGCCGTCCCATGCGCGGGGAACGCCGGCGTCGTTCGTGATGACGACGCCGCCGCCGACACCCGTGCCCATGATGACGCCGAACGAGACGCGTGCGCCTCGAGCTGCGCCCCACGTGGCCTCGGCGAGCGCGAAGCAGTTCGCGTCGTTCGAGAACGCGATCGGCCGACCGATGTTTCGCGCGAGGTCCGCCCGGAACGGCCGACCATTCAGGCACGTCGTGTTCGAGTTCTTCACGAGGGGCGCGTCGGAAATGCTTCCGTCGGGCCGCCGCATCGTGATCGATCCAGGCATCCCGACGCCGATCGGCGTCGCGAGCGGATCGATGCCCGCCTGCTTCGCGACCTCGAAAACGAGCGCGCGCGTCTCGGCGAGGACGTGCTCGTAACCGAGCTCGCGGTTCGTCGCGACGCGAGCGCGCGCGAGCTCGGTCGGCGAAGCGTCTGCCGCTCCGCCGCCCGGCGTCGTTCCAAGCTGCACGACGACGGCCTCGATCTTCGTTCCGCCGAGGTCGACGCCGATGCGGTGTTGCGGCGCGGTCATCCGAAATGCCCGCGCCGCGGCTTACGCCTCGAGGTCTTCCGCCACGCCGCCCTTGGCGAGGGTGCCGCCGGCGGCAGCGAGGAGATAGGCCTCGATGAATTCGTCGAGCTCGCCGTCGAGCACCGCGTCGACGTTGCCGGTCTCGTGCGCCGTGCGGAGGTCCTTCACCATCCGGTACGGCGCGAGGACGTAGCTCCGGATCTGGTTACCCCACGCGATCTGCGTCTTGCTCGCCTGGTACGCAGCGGCCTGCTCTTCGCGCTTCGACATCTCGAGCTCGTAGAGCTTGGCCTTGATCATCTTGAGCGCCATGCGCCGGTTCTGAAGCTGTGAGCGCTCCGCGCGACACACGACGACGATGCCCGTCGGCAAGTGCTTCATGCGCACGGCCGTCTCGACCTTGTTGACGTTCTGCCCGCCCTTGCCGCCGGCGCGCATCGTCGTGGTCTCGAGGTCCTCGTCCTTCACGACGATGTCGATCTCGTCTTCGATGTCCGGTTGGACCTCGACCGCCGCGAAGGCCGTCTGGCGACGCGCGTTCGCATCGAAAGGCGAGATGCGCACGAGACGGTGAACGCCGACCTCGCTCCGGAGGTAACCGAAGGCGTGATCGCCCGCGATGGTGATCGAGACGCCGTCGATGCCGGCCTCGTCGCCTTCCTGGAAGTCGATGATCTCCGTCTTGTACCCGCGCCGCTCCGCCCAGCGGAGGAACATGCGCATCAGCATCTGCGCCCAGTCCTTCGCGTCGACGCCGCCGGCGCCCGGATGGATCGAGAGGATCGCGTTCGCGTGATCGACCTGTCCCGAGAGCATGCGCCCGAGCTCCGCAGCGCGAAGCCGCTTCTCGAGATCGGTCATCTGCCCGGCGATCTCGTTGACCGTCGAGTCGTCCTTCTCCGCGACGCCGAGCTCGAAAAGCTCCTTGGCGTCGTCGATGTCACGCGTGAGCTTCTCGGTCGTCTCGACCTTCTGCTCGATGCCTGACCGTTTGCGACTTACGGCTTGCGCCTTCTTCGGATCGTCCCAGAACCCGGGAGCGAGCGTCTCTTCGTTCAGACGCTCGATTTCTCGCTTCAGCTTCGGGACGTCAAAGATGCCCCCTTAGCGTCATGAGACGCCTTTGGAGGTCATCGAGCTTTTCGCGCGTTTCGGCGATCATGGTGGTGGGCCACCTTATCACAAATCTCGGGATCCATTTCGCCCGACGGGCGCGGGTTCCTCTCCTCTCGACCCAGGGCGGAACCCGTCGCCACGATGCGCCGCGAACCAGCCGTTCGTGAGGACGTCGAGCGCCGCCTCCGCCTCCATCAAGCGCAACCGTACGTCGGCTTCGTCCCGCGTCCCCTGCTGCGTTGGAGGAAGCGTCCGCAAATCGAGCGCCGCGCGTTGCCAGTGGAAGAGCGCCTCGAGCACCTTCGCGGCGATGCGTGCTCGTGCGTCCCGGTGCTCGAGACGGATGCGCTCGAACGCGGGCTCGTCGTCGGCATAGATGAGGCGGTCGAAGTGCCAGGTCAGCCGCGCCTCCAATCCGACGTTCGCGCCCGTCGAGTCGCGCAGCTTGCTCGTGTCCGTGCTCGTGTCGAGCGACAGCCGAGCGTCCTCGAAGCGCACGGCCCGGAGGCGCGCTTCCGGGAGCACCGCGCTCCAGCGTGCTCGCGAGACGAGCCCGTCGAGTCGCGCATCGTCCGCGCCGAGGCCTGCAGCCCGCCACGCCGCCCCGACGCACGCGCGCGCAAGGCGCGGCGTCAGCGCGAGCTCGAACGGCGGCTCCATCGCGCTGACACGCTCGAGCGTCACGTCACCGGTGCTTGCGTGAACGACCTCGATGTCGGACGGCGCGAGCGCCGGAGGTGCCGAGGTGATGCGCGTACCGCCGCGCGCGAAGCGTTCGAGCGGAAGGCCGAGGACCACGAAGCCTCCGATCTCGTGGCGGCCGTCGAGCGTCTTGCGGCTCACGCCAACCAGCGAAAGCCACGCCGATCCCCTGGGACTTCCGAGGATCGGTCTTCCGCTCGTCGCGCCCGCGAGCGCGCGCAGCGGGCTGTGCGCGATGTCTTCTGGATCGATGTCCCCGTCGGCGAGCGCGTCCTCCTGCTCGTTTTGCGCGTTCGCGATGGACGACCGTCGCGGCGAAGCTCCCGCCGTCCTCGCGACGAGAAGGAGAGTGGTCACCGCAGCCAGCACCAGTGGATAGAGGCCGAGCTTCATGCCGCGGTCGAGAGCGAGCGACATGCCATCGACGCGCGCGTGTGCTTCCGGGCGCTTGCCATCGGCTCCCCCTGGCCCGGGCCGGCCCCGACCTGGCCCAGGCCAGGCCGACGACGCCAGCTACTACTTACTGCCTGCGTCGGAGCGTGAAGTGCGTCTTGCCGTCGGACGAGCCAATGCTGCCTTCGAGCACGTCGTTCGACAGCGTCGCGGTGAGCTGTTTCCCGTCGCCCACCTCCGCTTCGAGCTCGCCATCCCCCGTGAAGCGGAGGCTCCATACGGCGAACCTGCCTCGGACGACGTCATCTCGTGGAGGAGCGGAAGCGGCAGCGCGCGAGGTGAACGTCCCATAGATGTTCATCCAGCTCGTCGACATGCAGCGAGGCGCGAGGCTCGTGTCCAGCACGCCGTCGTATGCGAGCACGCGTTGGTCGCACAGTGCATGCGTGTCCGCGTTCGAATAGACCAGGGTCAACGTCACCGGCGCCCCCGCGGTTTCGCTCCCTGCCGGCGTCGAGGTGCCTTCCCACGTCCCCTCGATGGCGTTCTTCATCTCGTCGCGGCCGTAGTCGAAGTCCTCGTCCGCCGCGTCGTTGCCGCACGCGGCCGAACAGAGAATCGCCAAGAGACCGAAGACGGAGGCTCGAACCGACATGCTGCAGGAGGATAGCTCGTCCGAGCCGGGGATGTGCGGAGTGTCGCGCTCTTCGAGCTTCCGACTCGCGCTCCGCCTTGGTCCATTTCGAGGTGCACCATCCGGGTCGGGCGTTTCTTGATTTGACGAAGCCGGACGCGCACACTTCCACCCCGGATGATCGGGGTGCGCGCCGGCGACATCATCGCCGGGAAATTCCAGGTCGAGCGCGTCCTCGGGGAAGGGGGGATGGGTTACGTCGTCGCGGCCCGGCACCTCCAGCTCGGTCAGACCGTCGCGCTGAAGTTCATGCGCGAGGACGTTCTGACGAGCGAGTACAGGAGCCGCTTCCTCCGCGAAGCGCGGAACACGGTCCGCCTGAAGAGCAAGCACGTATCGCGCGTCCTCGACGTCGGCGCGCTCGAAGGCGGCTCGCCGTACATGGTGATGGAGTACCTCGAGGGGACGGACCTCTCGGCGCTCCTGCAGAAGCGCGGATACTTCCCCGTACCCGAGGCTTGCGACTACGTCATTCAGGCTTGCGAGGCGATCGCCGAAGCTCACGGCCACGGCATCGTGCATCGCGATCTGAAGCCGGCGAACCTGTTTCTCACGCGGGGCTCGGGTGGAGAGCCGGTCGTGAAGGTGCTGGACTTCGGCGTGTCGAAGGTCGTCGAGCTCGGGCTCGACGACGACACGAGCTCGGACGGGCACCGAAGCCACCCGGACAGCGTCGTCACGAAAGCAACGGACCTCCTCGGGTCACCGAGCTACATGGCACCCGAGCAGGTGATCTCCGCGCGCGACGCCGACTCGCGGAGCGACGTCTGGTCGCTCGGCGTCATCTTGTTCCGCCTGATCAGCGGGAAGCCGCCGTTCAGCGGCAATTCGCTCGGCGATCTCATCCAGAACATCATCCACGGGCCGATGCCGAACCTGCGGCAATTCCGGCCGGACATCCCCGAAGGGCTCGAGTACGTGGTCGGCCGATGCCTCGAGCGCGAGCGCGAGCGGCGGCCCGACGTGATCGAGCTCGCGCGGATGCTCGCGTCGTACGCCGGCCCGAACGCGACGCCGTCGCTCGAGCGCATCGCGATCCTCGGCCCTGCGCTCGTCCAGGCGGCTCCGCAGCAGCACCCGAGCGCGCCGTCGTTCGGCACGGGCAACCGGAGCAACTGGACGACGCCGCCGTCCGCAAGTATCACGCAGGACGCGAAGAAGGACATGTCGACGGCGAGCTTCCTGCTCTGGGCAGTCCTCTTCGCCGCTGTCGTGGGAAGCATCGTGATCATCGGCGCGAAGATCTTCGCCACGCGTCTTCCGATCGTCAGTCGGCCGGCTGCGTCGACGGCGACGGTGCCGATGCCCGTCGATCCGTTGCCTCCTGCGCTCCCGCTCGCGACGACTGCAGCTCCGGCATCGAGCCTCCCGTTCGCGAAGAGCGCTTCGCCGCCGAGCACTCGGCCAGCCGCGCACGCGAAGCCGCGCGCCAGCGCGCCGAGCAAGTCTGGTCAGACGCCGTCCGAAGCGCCGACGTCGGACGACATCCCTTCGTCACGGGAGTGAAACGGTGCCTGTCGAGATCGTCCGGACGATTGTGGAAGACGAGAAGTCGCTGCTCTTGCGGCGTGACGGGGCGAAGCTCGAGCTCGTCCTCGGCAACGTCGTCCTCTTGTCGAGCGCGGCGCTCGAGACCGAGCTCGAGCTCGGAAGGCTCGCGCGCGAGCCGATCGAACGTGCCGGTTCAGCCGCGCGCGTGCTCGTGGGCGGGCTCGGCTTCGGAGCGACGCTCCGCGGCGTGCTCGAGGTCGCTCGGCCCGACACGAAGATCGTCGTCGTCGAGAAGCTCCGGACCGTCGTCGACATCGCGCGTGCGGAAGCGGCGGAGCTGGTGGGCGGCGCGCTCGACGATCCGCGTGTCGAGTTGTGCAGCGCCGACGTCGCCGACGTGATCGGCGGAGCGGCGCCGGGCTCGTTCTCGGCGATCCTCCTCGATGTCGACAACGGGCCCGAATGGGCAAGCTTCCGCACGAACGCGCGGCTGTATGCCGAAGCGGCGCTCGTCCGCGCTCGAGTCGCGCTCGATCGCGGTGGCATCTTCGCGGTGTGGAGCGGGTACCCGGCGGACGCGTTCGTGCGGACGCTGCGAAAGGCTGGGTTCGTTCCGCGCGTGGAGCCGCTGCACGAGCGGGGCGTCGTCCGTGCTCGAGCCTACGTCGGCG
>JAEXCN010000552.1 GCA_023402175.1 Pseudomonadota bacterium
GCCCCCGCCGACGGCCAGCCCAGGGCCGTCGTTCGAGAACACCGTGCTCGTGAAATCCATTGGTGCGTCGGAGGCTGGTGCGCTGGCCGGCGTCGCGTTCGGGGCAGATGGAGCGCTTGCGGACACCGCTTTCGACGGCACTGCCGTACGCGCGGGCGCAGGCGTGGGGTGAGCCTCGGGCTCGGGAGCGGGCTCCTCTTGCACCGGAGCCGGCGGCGGCGGAGCCGGCGGCGGATCGACGACCTCGAGGGAGAGCGGCGGAAGTGGCAAAGCAGCGGTGTTCCGAGAGGTCGACGGAAGCGAGGCGAACACGACGACGTGCAGCGCAATGCTCGCCGGAAGGATCCATCGAAGGAGCCCGTCGTGCTCTCCCTCGGACCGCTGCGCTGCGAGCGTCGTCATCGCGTCCCCTCGGCGCGCACGACGATCGCGATCTTTGCGATGCGTTCGCCGCGCAGTAGCTCGAGCGCATGGACAACGCTCTCGTGACGCGCGCGACCATCGGCGGCGAGGACCGCGGACACGTCGGGATCGTGGGCGACCGCGTCACGTGCGCGTGCACGGATCCCCGCCTCGTCGACGCGATCGGTATCGACGAACAGCGCGCCGGACTCGTCGACCGCGACCATCAGCGGCTTCTTCGCGGACGCGGCGTCTCCGCTACGCGCCTTGGGCAGCTCGACCTGGATCGTCTTCTGCGCCATGGCCGTCGCGGTGACCATCATGAGGACGAGGAGGACGAGGACGACGTCGACGAGTGGCGTGACGTTGATCTCCGTCATCAGCCCGCCGTCGCTCTTCTGCGATGAGCCGGCCATCAGGCGCTCTCCTCGGCGGTGAGGGTGCGGCGCTCGTCCTTGACGAAGGAGAGCATCTCGCGGCCGAGCGCTTCGGCTCTCGAGACGCGGCCCGCGATCTGGCGCTGGAAGAAGTTGAACAGCGCGACGGCCGGCAGCGCGACGAAGAGGCCGACCGCCGTGGCGGTGAGCGCCTCGCCGATCTCGGACATGAGAGCGGTCGAGACCTGCCCGCCGCTCGCGTCGAGCGCGTGGAACGCGCGGATGATCCCGATGACCGTCCCGAGCAAGCCGATGAACGGCGCGTTCGATCCGATCGTTCCGAGCAGCGCGAGGCGCCGCTCCATCGCGAGCTTTGCGAGCTGCGCCTCGCTCGCGAGCCGCTCCTCGACCGCCGCCGAGCCGCGCGGAAGCGCGCCGAGCCCGGCCGCGAGGACCTGCGCCTCGAGCGAACGCGAGGCGACCACGAGACCGCGAGCAGCGACGAGATCGCCGCGTCCGAGCGCGCTCGAGAGGTTTCGACGCAGCTCCTTGACGTCGTCCGTCGCGAGGAAGAGCACGATCGCTCGTTCGATCGCGATCGCGATCACGACGACGCTGAGGCCAACGAGCAACCACATGATCCAGCCCGCGCCTGCACCCGCCAGCGCGCGGAGCTTGTTCTCGATCGACATGTCGTCTTCTCCTTCTCGTCTTCTTCGATTCGTTCGTGTTCGATTGCTCAAGGACGCACGCACACCGTGCGCCGCGCGAAAGCAGCTCCGCCGCGACCATCGCGGACGACGACGTAGACCTCGGCGAGTCGGCCGCCTTCGGGCACCTGCTCGCGAGCCGGCGCCGTCCATTCGACCGGCGCTTCTTTCGGCAGCGGGTCCGTCGGATCGAGCATCGAGTACTGGCGCTCGAGCTCGCCGGTCGTCACGACGTGCGACGCCAGGATGCTCTCGACGCCTTCTTTCGATCCCGGGATGGGCTCACGCTCGTCGCCACGGAAGCGGATCGCGAGCTTGTGCTTCGATCCCGGCGCGACGACCGGTGACTCCGGCTCGCCGTTGCACGCCGCACCCGGCCGCAGCGACGACGGCACGAGCGGCTGACCGTCCAGCAGGATCGCGTCGGCCGCGATCGAAGGATTGGCGTTCGGGCCTGCTGCCGCGAGGCGAATCGCAGCCGATGCGAGACGCGGCGGCGAGCTCGATCCCGCGCAGGTCCCCTCGAAGCGTGCCGCGTCGAGCACCGCGTCACCGGCCTCGCAGAAGGCGACGAGCATCTGAAGCCCCTCGAGATCCGCGACAGCCTCTGCGCGCGGCGCTTCGAGCTCCATCGTGACGAGCTCACCGTCAGACGCTCCCGCGGCCGATACGAGCACCGGCCCTTCGCACCGCGGCTCCGGGAAGTTGCCGAAGACGGGCGGGCAGATCGCGTACGCCCACGTCAATCGGCCGGTGCCGTTCGGCGCGCCGACGAGCCAGGTGGCGCGCATCGGCTCTCCTGGAGAGATCGCGGCACGTGCAGCGTCGGCCTTCGCCTCGAAGCGCACGCCGAGGACGCGCGTTCGATCGACGAGCCATCCCTTCGTGTCGGTCTCTTCACACCCGAAGACGAAGGCGAGGGCGAAGAGCGCCACACGGGAGACACGGAACAGAGCGAGACGTTCGGGCAGATGATTCACAGCTCACCTCGCAGGCCGAGGATGGGAAGGATGGGAAGCCCGCGAGCGCCTTGTCGCTCGCGGTAGTCGTAGCTGTAGGCAAAGCCCTCGCGGTTCGGCGCGTTGAGGGCGTTCTGGACGTCGAGGTACGCGGCGAGGCTCCAGCGCGAGAACGTCCACGTCTTCTGGACGCGGAGATCGAGGCGAGAGAACGCGGGATTGCGCGCGCTCATCGGGCGGCCGAGCCGCGGGGAGTAGACGTCGACCGTCGCGTCGTACGTGCTCGCGACGACCGGCGTGTACGGCGTGCCGCTCGTGTACCGGACGGTCGCGCCGACCTCCCAGCCGCGACCGAGGCGATAGACGCCGCTCGCGCCGAGGATGTGCGTCTGATCACGGTCGAACAGCCGCCACGCCTCGTCCGGATCGCGACGCTCGCTGCGCATGAGGGTGTACGAGACGAAGCCGAAGAAGCGGCCGCTCGGCTTCACGCGGAGCATCAGCTCGCCACCGAAAACTCGGCCCTTTTGCGCGTTGACGAAGAACGGCGGGCGTCCCTCGGGCGTCGCCGTCACTGCGCCGTCGATCCACTTGCTGAAGCCCTCGACGGACGCGCTGACCGCATCAGAGACCTTCTGCTCGACACCGGCGCTCGCGTGGAACGCGTGCGACATCTTCAGGTCGGGATTGCCGATCGGCGCCGCGACCATGCGCTCGTCCGGCGACTGGGAGAAGCGCCCGAAACCTGCCTTGAAGGTCGTGGCGTCGGTCAGCTCGTAGCGAGCGGAGACCCGGGAGTCGATCGCTCCCTCTTGGATCATGTCATTGTAGTCTGCACGCACTCCGGGCGCGATGAGCAGCGCGGGCACGGGCCGGATCCCCGCCTCGAGGTATGCGCCGGGTTTGAGGACCCACTGGTTCGACCGGATGCTGATCTGACGCTGCGCCGAGAGCGGGGTCGGAGCTCCACCTTCGTCCGGCGGGACGGGGATGCCGCTGTAGCTGCCGGAGAAGTGCTCCCCGAGGAGGTCGACGCCTCCGGTGACGCGGACCACGGGCGAGATCACCCCGGTGAATTCGGAGCGGCCCTGCACGAGGTCCACCGCGAAGTCGACGTTCCCGATCTGACCGAACACGGCGTTGTCGTCGGTCCGCCCGTACGTCAGCTCGGTGTTGTGCTCGGAGCCGCCGCGGAAGCGATGCCGGTAGCCGAGCTGCACGCGGTGGAAGACGCTCGTGCCGCCGAACGCTCCGCGGACGGCCGGGTCGTCGGCGTTCGGGTTCTTGAAGATGACCTTGAACGTGTCGCTCGACCCGTACGCCATGAGCCGGAGGCGGTCCTCGTCGGTGGGCTTGAAGGCGACGACGGACTGGTAGTCCCAGTAGACGGGCGCGGCGGTGATCCCGAGGTCGACGCTGTTCTGCGCCGAGTTGAGGACCGCGTCGATGTTGCTTCGGCGCGCGGCGGCGAGGACGGAGAGCTTGTCGCCGATCGGCGTCTCGACGAGCAGTGATGAATCGAGGAGGCTCGCCTCGGCGATGCCGTGGAGGCCATCGGTCCGCGGATCGCGGATGCGCGCCTCGATGACGCCTCCGAGCTTCCGGCCGTAACGCACCGAGAAGTTCGACGGGTACATCTCGACGGTGTCGAGCACGCGCCCGTGGACGAAGCTGGTGAGCCCGCCGAGGTGATAGAGGATCGGGACCGGCGCCCCTTCGAGGAACACCTGCGTGTCGAACGGGTTCGCGCCACGCAGGATCGGCTGGCCGCCCATCGTCGGCCGGCTCACGCCGGGCATGAGCTCGACGGCGCGGAGCGGATCGCCGCGCGTGCCGGCGATCTTCGTCATCTCCGTGCGGTCGAGCGAACGCTTCGTCACCTCGCGCGGCGGCGCCTCGACGCGGGCGGTCGCGACGAATGCGTCGGGATCAGGCGTCGCCTCGAGCCGGAGCGTCGCTTCGGTGAGCGTGCCTGGATCGAGCACCTCGTCGAGGCGCGCGGCGACGTGATCGTCCGCCGTCACGACGACGTGCGCAGGACCGGGCTCGACGCCGTCGATCCGGAACTTGCCCTGCGCGTCCGTCTTCGCTCGGTAGGCTCCGCCTGCGTCCGTCGTCACGACGACGTCCGCGTTCGCGAGCGGCTTGCCCGTCTCGCGATCGAGCGCGACGCCGCCCACGGCCGCTCTCGCCGGTGGTGCAGCGGCCTCTGCCGCTGGCTCCGGAGCACGCGCGGCGAACACGTACTCGTAGCGAATGCGCGCCGCGAACGGCATCCCGTCGCGGGTCGCCGGCTCGAACACGAACGCCTTCACGGCGGCGATCGCTGCAGCATCGAGCTCGTCCCCCGCGGAGCGGACGACGCGTGCATCGACGACGGCACCCGCGGCGTCGATGTCGATCTCGAGCTCGACGCTCGCGCGCTCGTGCGGACCGGGAGGACGCGGATCGGCAGCCTCCACGTAACGTGAGAGCTTCGGCGGAGAGACGTTCGGCGCATCGGCGCGCGCGATGGCGCCCTCGGAGAGCAGCGCGCAGACGGCCGCGGCCCGTCCGAGGTGGACGAGTAGAGATCGTTTCAAGGCTCGGGTCCTGGTGAAGGACGCACGTGTCCCGGCCCGCACGAGACTGCGGAACGAGGTCAGCGAAGAGCGCGCGCGACAGCGATCGCGACGGGCTCCTCACGCGAGCCGACGGAGCACGACCTCTCTCTGGTCGCGACTCGAAGCTCGTGAACGACAGCGCGTCCTGGTTTCGAACGTTGGGTCACCGGACCGCGAGAGACCGTTCAAACAAAAGTTCGCCGCGAGGCTGCAAGGCTCCCCGAGCGGGCGTTTTCAGATCCGCGCTCGGCCGCGGCCCTTCTTGCGTGAATGGACAAACCTACGCAATCACGCGCCTTTGCCGTGCCCTACAGAGCACCGAGATTTCGGCACCGATGGAGTTGCACATCCTCCTTTATCGGTCAAAGTGGGATGTTCGGCCGCTGCTGGTGGGCATCGTGCCGGGATCTCTAGGAGGCCTGATTGATCACACGACGGTTCGTCGCGCTGGGGACGTTTGCGGTCGCAATCGGTACGCAGCTCGGATGTTCGGGCGCAGGAACGACCCATCCCACCGGGACCTCGGACGAGTCGTACACCTCGGTCGCGAACGGGCTCTGGGCCCTCGACGGGACGCCCGAGGCCGGAGACATCGAGCTCCTTCAGCTCTCGACGCGAACCTACGCGAGCATCGTGCGTGACGTGGAGCCCGCCGCGATGAACGCGGGCACACGCGCTGCCGCCCCGAACGCTGCCTCGGCCGCTACTGCGACGGACACCGCTCGTGCCGCCATCGGCGACGTCAGGCGCGTTGCCGGCGCGAGCTCGCCGACGCTGTCCCTCACGGCCGACGACGAGACGTTCACGCTCGAGGAGAGCGGCGACACGCTCACGCTGACGACCGCCGATGGCCGCGTCCGCACGTATCGACGTTCGTATCGGCTCTACTGCGTTCCGACGGATCGCGGCGTCGAAGCGACCGTGATTTTCGAGCTCGGAAAGGAGCCGACGCTCGTGAGCGTGAACGGCGACGGCCACAGCTTCCCGAAGGGGGGCGGCACGCACTCCGCGACGGTCCGCACCGACCCGCTCTTCCGCCTGCACGAATACGAGATCGTGAGCCACATCGGCGCGTCGACCGTGATCGTGAAGCTGCCGTGGAGCGACATGAGCAAGCCCGAGGTCTCGGGCACGCTCGCGATGATCGGCACGCCCGACGCCGTGCCGCCGACGCCGATCAGCTGCGAGCGCGTCGTGCCGCCGAGCTACTGAGCGTCGCGCATCACGAGGTCAGGGCAGCCAGCGCTGTCCGGTCTCGCAGTCGATGTGCTTCATCTCGACGCGCTGAGGGCTCACGTCCATCACGCCGAACACAATCGGCAAGTGGAAGCGCCGTGGTCCGATCGACCCGGGGTTGAACACGTTCAGATCGCGATCGCGCCCGATGAACGGGACATGCGAATGACCGCAGATGACGAGCTTCGCGCCCTTTGTGCGTGCAAGCTTCGCGGCGTCGGCGCGAAGCTTCGGGCCGTAGACGCCGATGTGGAGGAGCAGGATCTTGAAGAGCGAGTCGCCGTCCGATTCGTCACGAACGTCGAGCGTGACGACGTCAGGCAGATCGACGGCGTGCACGTCGATGTTGCCGCGTACCGCCGTGGTCGGCGCGATCGCGCGGAGCCGTTCGATCACCTCGAGATCGCCGATGTCGCCGGCGTGGAGGATGTGATCGGGCGCGAGCTCGCGGATGAGCACCTCGGCTCGCGGATGCGGCTGCGAGTGGGTGTCCGCGACGACGACGACCCGCAGCGCGCCGTCCTCGCGGAGCGGCAACGTCGCGGTCTTCTCGAGGAGCTTCGGCTTCGCCATCCTTCCTCATCGCCTACCACGCCCACGGACTTCGACGTCGAATCGAGCCCGACCAGGGCGTTCTTCGACGTCGAAGTCTTCCGAGCCGGTCAGCCGTAGCGCTGCTCGAACAGGGCGCGGACGTCTTTCAGGTCGCGCATCATCGCGAGCGAGTGCTCCGCATGGCCTTCGGCGAAGCCGTTGCCGATCACGAGATCGACGTCCTTGCTCACGCCTTCGGCGCCGAGCGCGGCCTTCGTGAAGCTCGTCGACATCGCGAAGAAGTACGCAATGCCGCGGTTTCGCGTGACGAGGATCGCGCTCATCTCGGCGTCGGCCACGTTCACGCACGACAGCGAGAGATCGACCTCGCGCCCGCCGTTCGCGCCGAGCACTGCGCCGCGGACGGCCGCCGGATCGCGCGCGTCGAGCTCGAGGACCTCGTCGCAGATCCCGAGCTTGCGGAGATCGGCCGCGAACGGCGCATACGACTCGATGCCGATGATGCGTGCGGATGGACCGCCGCGCCGCCGTGCCTCCGCTGCGCAGAGGATCCCGCTCTTTCCTCCTGCGCCGAGCACGCAGACGCTCGACCCCGGTTTGACGAGGCGCGCGACCTGGGGCGCGGCGCCGGCGACATCGAGCACGGCGAGCGCGAGTCGATCGGGAATGTCGTCCGGCATCTTCGCGTACGCGCCGCTCGCGAAGAGGACGGCCTCACCCTCGACGTCGAGCTGCGCGCTCGTCCGTCGAACGGCCTTCACCTTCGCGACCGAGAGCGGCGTCAGCGAGAGCGAGACGAGCGTCGCGACGCGCTGGCCGACACGGAGCGTGCCCGCATCGGGCCGGTCCGGAGCGACCTGGAGGACGCGCCCGAGGAGCATTCCTCCCGATCCGGTGACCGGGTTGTGCTGCTTCCCGCGGGCGGCGACGGTCTCGAGGACCTTCCGGACGACCCGGGCCTCGAGCTCTTCCTGGGGCTCGTCGGGCCGGGCGCCGTCCTCTTCCATCTGCCGGAAGCTCGCTGCATCGACGTTCAGGGTGTCGACCTCGAGGAGGAGCTCACCGGCGAAGATCTTCGTGAAATCATTGTCGACTCGGTGCGCCGGCTGAGGCAGCGCGCCTCGCGGCGCGACCGCTCGATGGGTGCCATAGGGGTCTCCCCCATCGACAACCGTTCGTTCCCCGCGCAATTTCGGTGTATCAGCTGCGTTATCGGGCATCCGCGACCTCGGTGCGCTTTCCCATACCGTGACTTGACCACGTTTGGGTCGGCTCGATACTCTCTCGATCGACAAAAGTGTGCGAAAAACCCCACGCTTGTCGCGGGCGGTAACGCAGTGTGACTCACCTGTCGCTCTCGCGTCCTCCCGCAGCTTCGTGGTACCTGAGCCGTCCCTTCTCCTGACGATGCAAGATCCCGCCGCCAAGGCATCCGCAGTGCCGTCGATCCCGCCGGGTGGCCGCTCCGCCGCGGGTGGACGCTCCTACGTCTTGCGCTTCATCAGCGGCAAGTACCAGGGCGGCGAGTTCCCGATCGTGAACGACAAGCCGATCATCGTCGGCCGTTCGAGCGATCTCGACATGGTCCTCGTCGAGGACATGGTGAGCCGCAAGCACGCGCGCATCACCATGCAGCAGGACCAGATCTGGATCGAAGATCTGGGCTCGACGAACGGCACGTTCGTGAACGGTGAGAAGATCAAGCGCGCCCGCCTGAAGGAAGGCGATCGCGTCCTCATCGGCACCTCCATCCTCAAAGTCATCGCCGGCGAAGGCTCGGGCAACTCGACCGACGCGAAGCGCGATCTCGAGAACGTCGCCGCCGCCCGCCGCACGACCCAGGCCCGCACGATGAGCGGCAGCATCGAGGAGGTCCCGCTGCCGGACCTTCTCCAGCTGTTCGCGACGTCGAAGAAGAGCGGCGTCCTCGTCATCCGCACGGAGACCGACGACGTCGGCAAGATCTTCATGCGGAAGGGCCTCATCTACTACGCGTCGATCAACGACCTCGACGACGTGCCCCCCATGAAGAGCATCTTCCGCATGCTCACGTGGCAGAAGGGCCTCTTCGATCTCGATCCGCCGGACGAGCGCGAATTCCCGAACGAGATGAGCCTGAGCGTGCAGGAGGTCCTCATGGAGGGTCTCCGCCAGCTCGACGAGTTCAACGAGATCCGGAACGAGCTGCCCGATCTCAACACGCGGCTCGTGCTCTCGCAGCCGGTCATCCCGCCGCTTCGCGATCTCAAGCCGGAGGAGCTCGACATCCTCCAGCTCGCGCACAACTACGGTCACCTCGAGACGGTGCTCAACAAGAGCCTCGCGACCGATCTCGATACCGTGCAGAGCATCCTCAAGCTCATCAAGGGCCAGTATCTCCGCCCCGAGTGATCCGCTCGCATCGCGCGGGCGACAGGGTCTGAGCACCGATCCGCAATCCGGATCGGATCGCGCTACTCTTCCTCCTCGATGAAGTTCCATGCGGTCGTCTTCGATCTGAACGGCACGCTCGTCGACGACATCCGCTTCCACTACCAGGCGTGGAAAGCGCTCGGCGATCGCGTCGGGTTCGCGATGGACGAAGCGATCTTCCAGTCGTGCAACGGCCTGAAGAACGAGGACATCTTCCCTCGCCTACTCGGGCGCGAGGTCGGGCCGTCGATCATCGAGGCGCTCGGGCGCGAGAAGGAAGAGCAGTATCGCTCGCTCTACAAGCCGCACCTCGCACCGGTCCCCGGAGCCGTGGAGCTCTTCGCGCGCCTGCGCGAGCGCGGAGTGAAGCTCGCCGTCGCGAGCTCGGCGCCGATCGAGAACCGCGCGATGGTGCTCGACGGCCTCGGCTGGAACGAGACCTTCGACGTCGTCGTCGCGAACGAAGGCCTGCGCGGAAAGCCCGCGCCCGACATCTTCCTCGCAGCTGCCGAGCGTCTCGGCGTCGCGCCGAAGGCGTGCCTCGCGTTCGAGGATGCGGTGAATGGTGTCGTGGCGGCGTGCGCGGCGGGAATGACCGTCGTCGGCGTCACGACGAACGTGCCCGCAGACGCGCTCCGCGAGGCCGGGGCTTTGCGGACCATCGCCGATTTCACGGCGCTGCCCGACGATCTCGACGCCCTCGTCGCTTGAAGGCTGCGCCGCCTCGCGGTGCAAGCCACGAGAGGGTGGCATGCTCGACAGGTGATCTCGCCGCGTGCGAGACCTTGTTCGACGGGCTCGAAAGTGCGTCCGCGAACCTGCGCACCAACGTGAAACCGTCCACGATTGCAGCGCTCCAGGCAGGGACCGACAGCGCGTGGGACACCATCGACGTGACGACGGCGCCGGAGTCCATCCTCGAGCCGTAGTGGGCGGTCGGTGAGAGGCAGCAGGGCGGCGCGTCTTTCAATTCTGTCCACGCGATCGTTCACTGCTGCACGACCATGCATGTTCGGCCACGAGATCTCGCGTACTTCGCGTTGGCACGATACCCGCATGGTAGGGAGCGCGCTGCGGCGAGGCTTGTCCCCCCCCCCGAGCCCGCTGCAGCGCTTTTTCTATTTTGTTCGCGCGCACGCGCGGCATGAGGGCGCGGCTCGAGCCCGGACGGACAGCTCCTCGGCGGACGGTCGTGGAGTAGTCTGCGCCCATGCCGACCGTCATCATCACCGGGGCGTCGATGGGAATCGGGCGCGCGCTTGCCCTCCAGTGGGCCGCGCGGGGAGCCACGGTCGTCCTCTCGGCGCGCGGGCGCGAGGCGCTCGAGAGCGTCGGGCGCGAGGTGGAGTCGGCCGGCGGGCGTGCGATCGTCGAGCCCGGTGACGTGACCGACGAGGCCCATCGTCGGCGGCTCGTCGCGCGCGCGGAGATCGAGGGCGGCGGGATCGATGTGCTGGTCAACAACGCCGGGCGCGGGTTCTACGCGCCGGTCTTGAAGATCGACGTCGAGGAGCTGCGCAGCCTGTTCGAGCTGAACGTCGTCGCGCCGCTCCGGCTCGCCCAGCTCGCAGCGCCCCACCTCGAGCGGGCTCGCGGCTCCGTCGTCATGATGTCGAGCATCGCAGGAGTCGTCGCGGCGCCCCGCTATGGTGCGTACGCAGCATCGAAGTTCGCGCTCGAGGCGCTCTCGATGTCGATGCGCTCCGAGCTCGCGGAAAAGGGTGTTCGCGTCGTCGTCATCCGTCCCGGCCCGGTCGACACGCCGTTCCGAGCGCACGCGACCCGCGCGCCGGGCATCGTCGGATACGACGCGCCCGATCCGAACGCGCAGTCGGCGGACGACGTCGCAAAGCTCACGCTTCGGGCCGTCGACCGCGCCAAGCCGGTCGTCGAGACGAGCGCGTTCGTGCGCCTCGCCTCTGCTGCTTCGCGCGTCACCCCGTCGGGCCTGCGCCTCGCGCTCAGGCGAATGGCGTCGCGCCCAGCGACGTGACGATCAGCCGAGCGCAGCGGCGATCTTCGCGACGGTGTTCCAGTTCCGCCCGGTCCCGATCGCTCCCAGCCGCTTCCAGGCCGGGTTGCGATTCAGCTTCGACCTGCCGATGCCCGTCGGGTAGCTGATGTAGAGACAGCCGTCACCGAGCTGGAGCTCCTCGGGGCCTTGCTCGTTCAACTCCGCGAGTGCGTCTGCACGTGGCCGGCCACGGAGCACCATCACGACGAGATGGTTCGGCTTGCTCTTGGCCATCTTCGGAAATGGATTGCCGTCGATGATGCCGGCCCACTGGTCGGCGCTGCGCACGAGGATGTCCGTCTCGAGGCCGAGGCGCGACGCACAGGCCGTCTCGAGCTTCTTCTCGAGTGTCGCGACGGAGCCCTTGGCGGTGAAGACCGCGTTCCCGCTCTGGAGCAGCGTCTTCGCGTCGGCGAGCTTCAATTCCGCGAGGAGCTCGCGCAGGTCCGACATCGCGAGCTTGGACGTCTTGCCGAGGTTCACCGCTCGCCACAGCGCCACGTGGGTTGCCATGCGCGCGAACGTATCAGCTCCGAAGCCGACGCGATGGCGCTCTCGTTGACGAGCCCATCGTCGAGCTCCGCGACGCCGTCATCACTTCCCAGCGGGAGCGCCGCATGACTTCTCGGACCGCTTCTTGCTCGCCGGCGGATCGGCGTCGTGGAGCAGCGAACGGTTCTCATCTCGGGCGCGAGCATCGCCGGCCCTGCGCTCGCCTTCTGGCTGAGACGCTACGGCTTTCGCCCCGTGATCGTCGAACGTGCCGACGAATTCCGGCGTGGCGGGCAGAACATCGATGTCCGCGGCGCCGCGCGGACGGTCGCGCGGCGCATGGGGATCGAGGACGACATCCGTGCCGCCACCACGGGAGAGAAGGGAGTTCGGTTCGTCGACGCTCGCAACAAGACGAAGGCCGAGCTCCCCGCGGGAACATCGGACTCGGGCGGTCTCACCGCGGAGCTCGAGATCCTTCGCGGTGACCTCGCCGGCATCCTCTACGACCGCACCCGAGACGACGGCGAGTACATCTTTGGCGACTGGATCACCGGCCTCCGCGATGGCGACGACCGGATCACCGTCTCCTTCGAGCGCAGCGCCGAGCGCGATTTCGACTTCGTGGTCGCGGCCGACGGCATCCGGTCACGAACCCGTTCTCTCATCGTGGGCGACGAGCCCGAGATCCACGAGCTCGGCCTCTACATGGCCTATTTCACCATTCCCCGCGGCGCATCCGACAGCGCCTGGGCCCGCTGGTACAACGCACCGGGAGGGCGCGCGATCCTGCTCCGCCCCGACAACGTCGGCACGATCCGGGCGGTGCTGTCGTTCCTGTCACCGCCGCGTGGTTACGAGACATCGAGTGTCGGCGAGCAGAAGGCGCTTCTGCGCCGTACCTTCGCGGACGTCGAATGGGAAGCGCCGCGGGTGCTCGCGGCCCTCGCTGAGTCGACGGACATGTACTTCGAATCGATCGGCCAGGTCCGGACCCCGCGGTGGTCGCACGGTCGGAGCGCGCTCGTCGGTGACGCAGGCTACTGTGCGTCGCCGATCAGCGGGATGAGCACGAGCCTCGCGCTCGTCGGTGCGTACGTGCTCGCTGGCGAGCTTGCAAAGCACGCCCACCACGGTGACGCGTTCGCGTCGTACGAGAGGATCATGCGGCCCTACGTGGACCAGGCGCAGAAGCTTCCGCCCGGCGTTCCGCGTCTGATGTACCCGAAGACCGAGCTCGGCATTCTGCTCTTCAACACGGGTCTGCGCCTGGCGTTCAGTCGCCTGTTCAAGAGCAGGTTCCCGTCCCCGCCGGCCGACAAGATCGACCTGCCCGACTACTCGAAGGTCGGCGGCTGATCAGGCGGTCGCGGCAGCGGCTCGATCGCGCTTCCAGCAGGTGCTTGCGGGGAACGAGCCGGAGCAGCCTCACGTCTGCCCGTTTTCAACGAGTCAGCGTGACGACCGTGGGCTGGCCGGGTGCAATCGCGACCCTTGGAACGGTCACGATCCCCCATGGGTCGGCTCGAGCGGTCCCCGCACCTCCGCTGGAGGTCGTCCAGCTCACGGTGTCACCGGCCTTCCACGCCGCGACGTGCCTCGGACCGGATAGGCGCCTACTCGAGCGATCGGAGCTCGTCGAGCAGCGCCTGCGCTCCGATCCGCTTCGGCTCACGCCACTGGGGAGGCGTGGGAATGAAGCGGAACGCGATCTCGCGTTCCATCTCGTTGGCATCCGCTCCGTCGTCGTCGCCGCCACCCTCGATTCCCGCTTCGGCGAGGAGCTCCTCGAGCGGGATGAGGAGGACGACCTGTCCCTCCGGAAGATCCGTCGGCTCGTCGAGCGTCAGGCGACCGTTCTTCACGATGGCATGGCGGGGCTGCATGGCGGCCGCCCATCTAGCCGAGCGCTGCCCGGCGCACAACGCGCCAGGCCGCTCGCTCCTCCGAGCACGAACGCCCCGAGCCGTGAAAGCCCGGGGCGTTCGCCACCTGAGAGCCGACCGAGGAAGAGGACCGAGCCGAGGCTCAGTACACGCCCTTGAGCCACCCGCCGAAGCGTCCGAACCCGAGCTGCGTCTCGAGCTCGTACATGAGCTTGGGGATCGCCGTGTAGTCCTTCATCTTCGTGCAGAACGCGCTCTGCGCGCAGCTCGCGACCTGCGTCTTACCGTTCAGGTACTTCACGTTGCCGTCGGTCAGCTTCGCGCGGAGGCCGACCTGCCGGTCGTTGCGCATGACGGGCTCGGTCTCGACCGCCTTCTCGAGCAAGCTGTTCGCGTACTCGAGGATGCGCGCGCCGATCCCGCGCTGGACGGTCTTTCCGAAGAGGACCTCGGTACCGAACGTCTCCGCGACGTAGACCTTGCCGTCCGGATCGTGGAACTCGATCCGGTTCTCGAAGCCGGGATCGGCATCCTTCGAGACGTCGTAGATGCGCATCTGATCGATCCAGTTCGTGCGCGCGTTCTCCGGAAGGAAGACCAGCGAGAAGATCATCGCGAACTTCTGCTGCTCCCATCCGACCTGCGAGTCGACGACGGTGCCGCCGCCGTGCGCAGGCGTACCGGGCGTGAACGGATCGTTGCAGAAAAGGCGATCCGCCTGCGGGATGCAGGTCTGGATGCCTTCCTTCGGCCACCACTCCGTCGTGCTGAGCCGCGCGTAGCCGGCGTCGTCGAGCGCGGGCGGACCGACCGCGCCGCCGTCCTGCGCGACGGTGTAGACGCCCTTGATCTGCTCGTCGTTCGTCAGGTTGTTGCCGAGCCAGCGGCGGAAGCCGTCGGGGAACACGTCGGCGAGCGACACGGATCGGAACCGCGGATCGACGTAGTCGTCTCGGCTCTGGCTGATGAAGTTGTCGTGCGACTCCGTCATCAGGTACGCCGTGAACGCCTTCTCGTAATAGGAGCCGACGTTGAGCGTGTACTGCTGGTTGTAATCGCGGCCCTTGTTCTCATCGAGCGCGTTCTCGACAGGACGACCGCCGAGCGAGATCGTCCCGAAGCCGCCGGTGACGCCGTTCGCGACGTTGAGCATCGGGACCTGGCCCTTGTCGGCGAAGCCGGTGCCGTCCCACGAATGCACGATCGTCGTTCCCTCGGGCGCGTCTTCGACGCCGATGGTGCCGTGCTTGCCGGGCTGCGGGCGCGCGAAGACGTGGGTGAACTGATCGAATGCGACCGAGCTCGCGATCGCGCTTTCGACGGCGACCTGTTTGAGGATGTCGGCGACGAACGCCTCGGGATCGTCACCGCCGCTGTTGTAGTGAGCGACGGTGTCGCGAGCGATGTTCACGAACAGGCCGATGGCCTTCGCGCCGTCGCGCATCTTCTCGTGATAGCGCGAGAGCGTGCGCAGGAACGAGCCCCAGATGCTGAAGTCGCGACGCCCGCGGCGGTACGACGAGAAGATGTGATTCATCTCCTGCTGCGCCTGCCAGAAGTGCATGGTCTCGTAGAGGTCGGCGCCGTTGTCGTGGCGGTAGACCGCGACGTTCCCGAGGTCGACCCAGTTGTCCGAGGCGAACGCGTGCGGGACGCGGACACGGTTCAGGCGGTCGAGGCTGTGGGTCTTGTCTTCCGTCGACTTCATCGCGTCCCACTGGACGAAGTCGACCTTCGGCTGCGAGCACTTGATCGGGCGTCCCGATTCGTCGGTGACGATGTGCCCGTCGAGCAGCGGGCTCCACAGGCCGTCCTTCGCCTCGTCCCACGTGCTCGGCCTGAACGCCTGCGCATCGACCGGCGCGCATTTCTCGATGAGGCCGACCTTGTTGTCGAGCTGCGAGTAGTGGAACGGGTTCGAGAAGCTTCCGTACCGGTAGCCGAGGAGACCACCGAAGTCGTTCTGGTGATCGGCGGCGTAGTTGCCGGCGTTGTTGCCCTTCTGGAATCGTTGGTCGGCGTAGACCGCGACGCTGTCGCCGTAGATCATGCGCACCGCGCCGAAGTCGTAGGCGCCGATGCCGAGCAGATCCTGCGACGGCTCACCGGCGTACTCCATCGTCGACGACTGCGCCCACATGCTGATCAGGTTGCGCTGCTCGTTGGCCGTGACCTTGTCGAGCCAGCGCGGCCCCACACATTTCGATCCGTCCGCCGCGGCGCTGCCGTCTTCCGGGCACTCGGTGGTGATCGCCTTGCCGTTCGTGCGGAGCGCCCAGTACTGCGGGCGGTAGTTCCACGAGTCCGAGGAGCTCACGAAGTTGTGACGGAGCGCGAAGGAGTGCCCCATCTCGTGCGTGATGACGGAGTAGTGCGCGCGACGCGCGAGCCAGCTCTTCATCATTTCGGCTCGCGCGAGCTGCGCGGCCTGAGTATCGTTCTTGTTGAAGCGCCCGAACTTGACCTGCAGCTCATCGGCGAGCGCCGCGTAGCCGAGCGGCGCGAGCGCCTCGTAGCCCATGATGCAGGCGCCGCGCGCCGCGAGCGCGTTCTCGAGGCGTTGCTCGAGCGTGCGCTGGAGCCTCGGGTCGAGACCTTGCAGCGGCGACGACGCAGCGAACATCGCGCTCTGCGGACTCGCGCCCGAGAGCGCCCCGGTGCTCAACTGACCGAGCGCCGAGCGTCCGAGCTCCTGCATCGCGGGCGTGACGAGCGCCGCTTCGCCCGGCGTGCCCCGGAGCTGGTTCATGCGGGCCTCGTAGATCGGGGCCCACGTCGACGGCGCATCGAAGGAGGCCTTCGTGCGGGCGACGCGCTGGAGATCCGCGAGGAGCGCGTTCTCGAGGGGCGTCCGCTGCACGGCCGACAGCTTGCCCTTCATCGGCGTTCGCTTCTGGTGCTTCGCCTCGAGCGCCCTCAGCTTCTCGACGGTGGTGCCTGCAATCGCGGCGACGCGCTTGTCGACCTCGTCCTTCCCGATGACGGGCGCGATCCCGAGCCCGTTGGAGGTCCGTGCCGCCTCGACCCACTTGTTGATGTAGGTGCCGTCGGTGATCTCCGCGGTCGTGAGCTCGCCGCCGATGTAGCGGAAGATGTCGACGAGGGCGCGCGCGAACATGTCGTGCACGGCGCTCCAGACGTTGATGCTCGCCGCCACGCGCTCGCCCGTGACCGGATCGTTCGCGTCGGTCATGATGCCCCACGGCGAGTTGGTCTGCGGGGTCGCGACCGCGGTGACGAGGTGGAAGCGCAGATCGCCGAGCCGTGCGACCGTCCCTGGCTTGCCGCAGACCTGGGGATCGTACTTGTCGACCGGGCTGTGGCAGAAGATGACCATCTCCGGCATCTTCGCGATGGCGCGAACGGACGGAGCGTAGCCGCGCTGATCCGAGAGCGTGTCGGCGAGGCCGTTGCACTCGGTGACGGGATCCTTCTTGCCCGCCTTCATCGCATCGCGACGGCAGGCCTGGACCTCTTTCACGAGGTAGAGCGCGTCCTCCTCGTCGGCGAAGTTGCCGTTGATCGCGCCGGGGTACGCATCGATGCAGGACTTGCCGTCCTGCGAGAGGTTTCCCCAGCGCATGCACTCGGCGTATTTCGCCGTCTGCACGGCGGAGCGCATCGCGACGTCCCAGTCCTCGGCGGCCTCACGGGTCGCTTCGAAGAATTCCGGATTGCTGCCGTCGGAGTAGTGCCAGACGATCGGCTTCGGCTTGCGCGCTTGATACGGCAGCGTGCACTTCTGGTTGTAGGTGTCGCAATGCGAGATGCCGTCGATGCCGCCGACGTCGGCGCACTGGATGTCGGCCGTGCAGGCCTTCGCGCCTTCCATCTTCTCCGGGTTCGCGTAGACGTGGCTTCGCTCCCAGATGTTGTAGCGGCTGATGTAGCGCTTCCAATTCGCGTCCGCGAGGCCGTAGTCGCGCGCGTAGCCGTTGCGCTCGCTCGTGAACGCGCCGTAGGTCTCGAACCGCTGGCCGTCCCAGTCGATCGGCTCGTAGTCGGTGTTCGTCACGCGCTTGAACGAATGGCGGACCGTGATCTCGTTCGGGTTGCAGTTGCCCGTCGGCTCGGAGCCTCCGCGGATGATGTTCGGCAGGAGGCATCCCGGGAGCCGCATCGAGCCGATCTCGACCATCTGCGGCTCGGCGAAGAGCTTGTTCGTGACGTCGAGATAGCCGTTCTTGATGTCGTAGACCGGCGCGTTCTCGTCGTTCGGATTCCGGACGTCGAACTGCATCGGCGAGTACTTGATGCCGTTGTAGACGCCGAGGAGGGAGAGCGTGTCGAAGTCGTACGCGGTGGTGACGAGGTTCTGCGAGAAGTCGACGCGGATGTACTCGCGGTCCTGCCAGGGGCGATCGGTCGTGTTCTCCTCGATGACGTTCGCTTCTTCGCCGGTCTGCGGGTTGTACTGACGGCGGATGTCGAACTGGCTGAGGATCTTGAAGTCGTAGACGGCGACGCCGTCGTTCTGCGCGAGCGGCTTCGAAGGATCGCGCTGGACGTCCTTCTTCGGCGGCAGACCCTTGCCGTCGGTACCCTCGATGCGCTCGAAGCTCACGCGCCCGATCAGGTTGCTCTCCTCGATCGACCACCTGATCTTCGCCGTCGAGTTGATCGTGTTCGTGAACATGAGGAAGTCGGATCCCGATTCGCCGTACGGCACGTCGATGACCATCGACCGTGCGTAGAACTCGGGATCGTCGCTCGCATCGTTGAGCTTCTCGCCGACGAAGAAGCTCTTTGCGATCGCGTTCGCCTGGACACGATTGATCGGGTCGCGTTCCGCAGCGCAACCCACCGCACCCGTCGAGCCCGCGATGACGCCCAAGACCAGAGCCGTAGCGGCCAACCTGGCGAACCACAAAGAAGACATCCCGAACCTCCTCCCGGCGGGCGCAGGTCGAGCCTGAGCACGCGAAAGCCAGGCGCGCGCCCATGCAATCCGTGCTCCGGACGCGGGCGAGTCGGTCTGTCTCGCGGTTCTTTCGACGCGTCAGGATGAACGCGGTCGCGTACGCACGAGCACCGCGCGTGCGTGCGCCTCGAGGCCCTCGAGGCGAGCGAAGACGCAGATGTTCGACGCGTCGGTCCGCAGCGCCTCGGCGCTGTAGCGGATGATCGACGTCCGCGCGACGAAGTCGTGGACGCCCAGCGGCGAGCCGAACCGAACCGCGCCTCCGGTGGGAAGCACGTGCGACGGACCCGCGAGGTAATCGCCCGCAGCTTCCGGCGTCAGGCGACCGACGAACGCTGCGCCGACGTTGCCGATGACGTCGAGGAGATCTTCGGGCTCGTCGACCTGCAGACTGAGGTGCTCCGGGGCAATCGTGTTCGCCACGTCGGCGAGCATCGCGCGGTCCGGCACGACGAAGATCTGCCCGTGCCGTCGCAGCGACTCGGTCGCGATCGCCGCGCGCGGCAGATCGGCGAGCTGCTGCGCGAGCTCGTGCTCGACGGCATCAGCGAGCGCCGGCTCCGTCGTGACGAGCAGCGCGTACGCATCCTCGTCGTGCTCCGCTTGCGAGAGGAGATCGGCCGCGACGTGCGCCGGGTCGGCCGACTTGTCGGCGAGCACGAGGATCTCGCTCGGGCCCGCGATCGAGTCGATCGCGACGGCGCCGTAGACGAGGCGCTTCGCGCACGCGACGTACGCGTTGCCCGGGCCGACGATCTTGTCGACGCGCGGGATGCTGTCCGTCCCGTACGCGAGCGCGGCGATCGCTTGCGCGCCGCCCGCATCGACGATCGCCGACACGCCCGCGAGATGCGCCGCGGCGAGCACTCCGTCGTCTTCCTCGGCCTTTCCGCTGAGAGGCGTCGCAAGCACGATGTCCCCGACGCCGGCGACCTTCGCCGGGATCGCGGTCATGAGCACGCTCGACGGGTAGCGAGCCTTACCGCCCGGTGCGTAAACGCCGACGCGTTCGAGCGCACGAACGCGCAGGCCGAGCGTCCGGCCTTCGTCCTCGAAGCGGAACCCGCCGCCCGGGAACATCGCGTCGCGCTCGCGGCGATGAAACGCCGTGATGCGGTCGGCCGCGTTCTCGAGCGCTTCGCGAGCCTCGGGAGCGAGCCGCTCGAGCGCGGCCTTCCCGTCGAGGTCTCGGATGCAGAGCGCCTTCGGCTGCCGATGCTCGAAACGCTCGACGAAGCGGAGGACGGCGCGGTCGCCTTCTGTGCGGACCGCATCGAGGATTTCGCGAACTTGCGGCTCGACCTTCGCAAAGTCGGTCTCGCCGCGATCGCGGAGCGCGGCGAGAGCCTTGGCAAAAGCAGGAGTCCCGTGCACCAGACGGCGGACCATCGCGCGGCGGACCTTAGCGCAGCGGCCCCCGATGTCGCTACGGCGTCCGGGACGGACGCATCTACGGCCACGGCCGGGCTTTGCCGCCGCACTCGTCGCCCCGGGCCGCGGCAGAGCCTCTCGGGACGCCGGCGGCGACGGAAGCCCAGGCGTCCCCGGCCGCAATTTCTGCGCAATCGAACGCCAATCAAACGCCAGGGGATGAAGATTGCGTACGCGAGGAGAAGACGCGGGTATCCGAAGAGGCCTCGCAGGTGGTAACGTACGCGCCCTTCGCCGCGGAGCCGGAAGGCTCGACGCGGTGACTTCGAGTATTCGGACGAGGCTCCTGTGGACAGTGATCTGGCAGATGCGGTCGAAGGTCTGAAGACCGTCTTTCAGAAGCGGAAGATCGAGCACGCCTTCGGCAAGGCCGACAAGGCGCTCGTGGAAGATCTGCGCAAGAAGCTGCGGATCCCTTCGCGCTACCGGGCCTTCCTCACGGCGGCCGACCCGGTCAAGGTCGAGACGGTGACGCCGGTGGAACGGGTGCGCCTGCTTCCCGCGAGCGAGATCGAGAAGGCTCAGGAATCGGTGAAGACTCCGCAGGACGGAGGCACGGTTCCGCTCGATTGGAAGCCGTCGTGGGTCGTGGTCGCGGAGAGCTCGCTGCTCGGCGACCCGTACTTCCTCGACGTCTCGAAGCTCGATCCCGAGGGTGACTGCCCGGTCTACACCGCCATGAGCGGTCAGGAGCGCTGGAACCCGACGCTCGCTGCGTCGAGCTTCGCCCAGTTCCTTCGCATCCTCTCGACGGCGATGGAAATCGCCGCCGGGTTCGGCGACGCGATCATGGACGACGAGGACGAGGACAGCTTCCGCGAAGCGCTCGGCCCGAAGGTCAAGGTCATCGACGCGGCCGCCCTCCGGGCCGGACACTGGACCTGATCTAGAGGCTTCAGTCTGAGGCCTGGAGCCTCGGGCCTGGAGCCTGTATGACCGGGCTCATGGTCGAGACTGCCTACTCGCAGAGCCGTTACAGCGTGCCTGAGATCGAGCACAAGTACGGACCGAACGTCCACCTGCTCGACGATCCGGTGTGCTGGACGCAGCTCGCGCGTCTTTGCGCGCGCGAGACGGTGCAGCCCGAGGTGGGGCAGCTCGTTCGCGTGCTCTACCAGCGGCTCGCCCACGTGGTGCTCGCGCAGGAGTTCCCGCGTGAGCGCGTCGCGGTCCCCACGCGCATGGTCATCAAGTCGCCCGAGGCGGTGTATCGCGGCGTCGCGCTCGATCACTCGACCAAGTGCGTGACCGTGGGCATCGCGCGCGCGGGCACGATGCCCTCGCAGATCGTCTACGACCTGTTGAACGAGGTCATCGATCCGGCAGGCGTGCGGCAGGATCACTTGTTCATGTCGCGAGCGACGGACGCGGACGGAAAGGTCGTCGGCGCGACGTGGCACGACGCGAAGATCGGACGCGACGTCGAAGGTCGCATCCTCCTCGTGCCCGATCCCATGGGCGCGACGGGCTCGTCGATCAACAGCGCGCTCACGCACTACAAGACGCGCCTCGAGGGCACGCCGAAGCTGTGCATCACGATGCACCTCGTAGTCACTCCGGAGTTCATCCGGAACGTCCTCAAGGAGCATCCGGACACGCGCATCTACGCGCTCCGGCTCGATCGCGGGCTCTCACCGGCGAAGGTCCTCTCCACGGTCCCCGGGACGCACTGGGAGGAAGAGCGCGGCCTCGACGAGCATCAGTACATCGTCCCGGGCGCCGGCGGCGTCGGCGAGATCCTGAACAACGCCTGGGTCTAAATCCCGAAGGCGGGCGCGCTTCGCGGCCATCGCCACGTCGTATCAGGTAGGAGCCCGCCGTCGGGGCGCCGGCACGGCCCGCCCCGATCCACGATCACCCCCTCGAAGCACGCCAAGAACGCGATTTCCCATCGAATCGGGCGGGCACGTTCGGTGCTCTGACCTCTTCCCGGAGGACGAGGTCGACATGTTTTCGATGAAGGTGATCGCCGCGGGAGTGATGGTGCTCGGCACGCTCGGTGCCGTCGGTTGTTCCGCTCCGACGGTCTACGAGGCGAAGGGACATTCCACGCAGAAGCTGCTCGCACCGAGGGCCGTCGTACGTACGGGCGCCTCGCCGAAGA
The DNA here is from genome assembly GCA_023402175.1 of Pseudomonadota bacterium. Lineage (GTDB taxonomy): Bacteria > Myxococcota_A > Polyangia > Polyangiales > Polyangiaceae > Labilithrix. The sequence goes on from JAEXCN010000552.1 coordinate 22,103, forward strand.
CACGGAGCGCGCTCGGCGTCTACGAGTGGCGCGTCTACAAGGGCAAGTCCGACTTCATCCTCACGGGCTACGACAAGCACCGGAAGGCAGTTCGGGGCTTCTCACTCTCGTTCTCCGGCAAGCGCAGCGGGCAGGCCCCGGCCGTGAACGTCCGCGTCCTCGACGGCAGCGGGTTCGCGGGGAGCTACGACTTCCAGCGTTCCTCGCTCCAGAGCTCGCTCGCCGCCGACAGCCAACAGTTCCTGATCCGCGCGGCAGCAGACTTCACCACCGTCGCGCGGTACGCGCCGACGACGGGAGGTGTCTCGACCCAGTCCGCCGGGATCCACATCCTCGGTGAGGCTGCGCCCGCAGGTTGCGCGCGCAACGCCGGCAAGTTCATCGCCGGCGGCGTCGGCTGCGTCGTCGGCGCGGCCACCGCGGAGACGGGCGCTGGGGCGATCCTCGCCGGCTCGGCGTGTTATCTCGCGGCCGACAGCGCGCTCGATTTCCTCTCGTCTTGTTATGGCGGAAGCGGCGGAGCGGCGAGCACGGATCCGTCGACGACGTTCTGCGATCCCGGAGGATCCGGCTTCTGCACGTCGTCCGCGAACGAAGGCAGCAGCAGCAGCAGCAGCAGCGGCAGCAGCGATGGCGCGTCGACGAGCAGCAGCGGCAACAACGGCACGAACACGGGGAACGAAACCGGCTCGGGCGCGGGCGATCCGGCCGGCAACAACCAATCCGAAGATCCGAACGAGATCATCAACGCGAACAACGAAGGCGGGCAGACGAATCCGTCCGCCGAAGAAGGTCAGGATCGCGTCGACACCGCGAGCAACGAGAACGACTCCTGCTCCTCATGCCAGGGAGGCGCCTCGAACATCGAGGCGAACGAGTCGAACGGCGACGTGCAATACGCCGAGAACGACAGCGGCGGCTCCTACGACGACATGGGCGGCTCGGGCGGCGGCGGCTACGACGACATGGGCGGCGGGGACGTCGAGACGGCCTCGTTCGCACGCCTCCTCGGCCTTGCGCACTGATGACACCGACGCCCGGTTCAGAGCCGGGCGTCGCTCGTCAGCTCTTCTTCCGCTTCCGATGGCGAGGATTGTGGCGGTCGACGAGCTCGAGGTAGTCCGGCATGGGCTCCTCCTCCGGAGGCCGGAAGCTCGCGCGAGCGAGCTCCGCGTGCGGCGGCAAGAGCTCCACCATCCGACGCACTTCTTCGCGCGCGGGGCTGACGGCGTACTTCTCGAACGACGGCAGCGCCGCCGCGAGCTCGTCGAGCTTCGTGCCCGCGAGGTGTCCTCGTCTCGCGACGTCGGCGTAGCTGCGCGCGAGCGCATCGCCGTCGAAGCGGTGGAGCGTCACCATCTCCGAGGCCACGCGGAGAAGGCTCTCCGGCGGCAAGCGGCCGTCCTCGTGGATGACGTATGCAGCCTGCAAGTAATTGTAGAACGGGACGACGCGGTGCCCGAAGATCTGGAAGTCGCGGGGGTGCGTCTGCTGCTCGAGATGGATGAAGATCCGTTCGACGACCGGCTCGGGCTTCACGACGCGAACGCAGCGAACGGTCGCTTCGAGGACGTCCTCGTAGACGCGCCCGCGCGAGAGGATCTGCTGGACGAGCTCCTCTCCAGCACGCCCCGCCATGATGTCGGCGTAGAGGGAGTACACGAAGGCATCGGCCTCGGCGTCGTCGCCGAAGAGCGTCTCCTTCACGCCGGCGAGCTTCTCTCCGTACTCCGTGCGTGACGCGAGCAGCGCGGGGAGCTTGTAGCCGAGCTGATCGCGCAGCGCGCGGAACCGAAGCCGCAGCATGTTCCGCAGATTCGGCTTCAGCGTGAAGTTGTCCCAGCGGATGCCGTCGAGCTTCAGCTTCTCCTCGAGGCGACGGCGCATCTGCTCGGGGGAGCCCGACAGGATGTGAATCGAGACGTTCGCCTCCGCGAGCTCACGCAAGAGCGTCGCCGCGCCCGGGTTCGTCCGCTTCTCGTCGGCACGCTCGAACGCCGTCCGCACGAGATCGCGCATCGTGTCGAACTCCGTACGGAGGTACGTCTTGTCGAGGTCCCAGCGAGAGATGTGAGGCGGGTTCACGCTCGATCCTCGTCCTTCAGTCCTTCTTCTTCCGCGTCGCCCGCGGCGCAACCCTACGCTGGAGGGCAGCGACGCGATTCACGTCGCGAAGGCAGAGCTCGCGGCAGTCCCAGACACGGCTGAGATCGCCCGGATCGATGCGCCGGACGCCCACCTCGGGCGGCGTTCGCAAGGTCGCGGTCGAAAGCTCCGGCGAGTGGTCCGGCATCGGCCGGACAATACTACTTCGTCGCGGCGGGCGGGGTCGACGCCGGCGCAGGAGGCGCAGAGGCCGCTGCCGGAGGCGCATTCGTCGCCGGTACACACGCTGCCATCGAGCCTTTCGCCGAAGGATCGCACGTCCCGAGCCCGATCGTGTTGCACGCGATCTTCGCGAGCCGGCCCGCAGCGCAGAACACGACCGAGCTCCCCTCGCACTTCGGGAGCAGCTCCTTGTCGCATTCCACGTTCGTCGGGACGTAACAGCCGGCGCGCGGTCCGACGCCGGCGCACGTCAGCCCCAGGCCGACGCAGTCGGTGACGCGAGCGGTGGTGTAGTGCCCGCTCCGATCGCACTCGACGAGTCGACCGGCTTCGCAGTGGCGCGCACCGCGGACGTCGCAGCGCCGTCGTCCCGGCAGCTCGCACGCGGCGACGGTCTCGCCGGCCTCGTCCTTGTGTTCTTCGCACGTGGTGCCCGGACGGCAGACGACGCGCTCGTACGCACCGTCACGGCAAGAGATGACGGCTCCGGTGCCGTCGCAGCGCGCGTCCGGAGCTCCGGCGGGACACTTCTGCGGAGACCAGCACGCACGCACGACGAGACCGCCGGTGGCCTTCACCTCGCGGCACGACGCGCCCATGGCAGCGCAGTCGACGACGCTGCTCTCGTGCGCGTCGTCCTCTGCGCAGCTCACCAGTCGATCGCCGTCACATCCCGAGACGACGCCGGCTCGCTGCGAGCAGAACGCGGCAGCGCGAGCATCACCTGCTCCGCGCATGCAGGTCGAGACCTTCTCGCACGTGGTCGCCTCGGCGAGGCACTTGCGGAGCGGGTCGGGAGCGGACGCATCCGCCTCGGAGAGCCACCAGTCGACGCACGCTCCAGGCTCGCGGAACCGAGCAGCGTTTCCGTAGGTACATGCCGAAACGCGCGCACACGCGGACGCGATCTGCGCGAGTGCCTCCGGATCTCGAGGAGCAGGCGGAGCCGGCGGTGGCTTCGCGGGCGGTTCCTTACCTCCACACGCGACGACGAGCACGCCGAGAGCGGCGAAGCCCGCGAGCGTGGTCCTCGTCGTCTGCGCGCGCACAACCCCTCTCTACTAGAGGCCGCGCGTGATGGTCCAGGTTGTGACAGTCCGCGCGGGGCGGCCTGCCAAAATGCGCGGCCCGAACGTACTTCTCCAGACTGATCCGGTATCGTCGTCCGATGCTTCGTGCCGCGCTCGGGCTCGTTTTCGTACGCCGGCACGCATCAGCTCGCGTTCGTGGGCAAGGTGCGAGCGTCTGACGGACGTCGCAGCGGCGACCGATCGAGACGCGGCACATCGGGTGCAGAGCTCTCGGCCATGAGCGCGCATCGGAGGTTTCTCCACGTGGTTCTCGCAGTCGGCGCTCTCGCCGCTGCCGCAGGATGCGACCGTGCGCGGACGCGCGGTCCCAGCGGCGTGACCACGACGACCGCGGAGAACATCCGGCCCGACCGTCGGCCCCCGCCTGCGCGCACCGTCGATGCGGCTGGTTTCATGGACAACGGAGGCCGCTCGAGCAACGAGACCGTCAGGACTGAGCTCAGCGGAATGCGTGCAGCCGAGTCCGGGACCCACGCGCCGACCGGCACGCCGGGCAGCGGTCTTCCACTCCCGATCGAGCCGGGGACGCGCGGGGCAGAGTCGGGCGAGCGACCGCGACCTCCGGAGCTGGGCCGCAACGCGCCCGCGGGGGCTCCGACCGTGACCGTGACGGAGCGCGTGGCGCAAGCACTATGCGATCACGAGAACGTGTGCGGACGCGTCGGGAGCAAGGACGCGCCGACACTCGCGACATGCATGAGCCGCATCCGACTCGGGGTCCAGGACGACCTCGCGCAGGCCGGATGCCCGAACGGTCACGATCCGAACGAGGTGGCCGACTGCTTGTCGGCGATACGGCTCGCGTCGTGTGATCGACGCGTCGACAGCCTCGGAGCGCTGCCCGAGTGCGATGCGCGCTCGCTCTGCTTGCAGCGGTGACGATCGATCCTCGCGCGTGGCGCGCTTTCCGCACGTCGCACTGGGATCTCGGTGCTTACGGTTTGCGACGCGGTTCCTGCCGGGGAGCGCATTGTCGCCACAGTCGCCGAAGCTCGACGGGAGTTCACAGCGACTGGCGATACCGCGCACTTGCGGCGGCGTCCCTCGAACCGCAAGTCGGGTACGCTGCGTGCCCAGCGCACGGCGATGCTCGACCGTCGCGTGCTTCCCATCGCAACATCGAAGACGTTGCCGCTCGAGGAGGCATTGAGCCGCCGGACCACGCGCGGGACCCTATACGAGCGCGGGGCGGAAGGAACGCTCCGCTGCACCGCGTGCGCTCACCGCTGCGTCATCGGCGCCGGCCGGCGTGGAGCCTGCGGCGTTCGTTTCGAGCGTGACGGTGCGCTCCGGGTTCCGTTCGGGTACGTCGCACGCGCGAACGTCCGCTTCGTCGAGACCAACACGATTTATCACGTGCTGCCCGGCGCGCGCGCGCTGACGTTCGGCATGTACGGGTGCGATCTGCGCTGCGGCTACTGCCAGAGCTGGTACGTGTCGCAGGCGCTTCGCGAGCGAGACGAACGCGAAGCGCCGAACGACGTCACGGCCGACCAGCTCGTGGGCCGCGCCGTCTCGGAAGGCTGCCGCGTCATCTGCGCCGCATACAACGAGCCCTCGATTGCGGCCGAATGGGTGCACGACATCTTCCGACGCGCGAAGGAACGCGGGCTCGTCACCGCCATGATCACCGACGGCAACGCGACGCCCGAGGTCCTCGAATACATGCGACCGGTGACCGATGTGTATCGCGTCGATCTCAAAGGCTACAGCGAAGAGCAGTATCGATCGCTCGGCGGGCGCCTGGCTCCGGTCCTCGAGTCGATCGCGTTCGCGAAGAAGCTCGGCTTCTGGGTCGAGGTCGTCACACTCGTCGTTCCGCACTTCAACGACGAATTGCCCGGTCTCCGCTCGCTCGCGATGGCGATCGCACGGGTCGATCAGGACATTCCCTGGCACCTCAATGCGTTCCAGCCACGTTACCGCATGCGGGATCGCCCACCGATGAGCGCCGGCCTGCTCGTGTCTGCGGCAGGCAGCGCGTACGCGAAGGGGCTTCGCTACGTCTACGTCGGTAACGTCGACTACGACCTCGGACAGCTCTCCCATACGCGTTGCGCGCGTTGCCACGAGACGATCGTGCGGCGACGCGGCTACGAGAGCATGCTGGCGACCGCGGATCCGTCGCGCTGCCCTCGCTGCGCCGCCGAGATCCCGGGCCTCTGGCGAGCGCCGAAGAGCTGCGCATGAGGCGCGACGATGCAGCCGCCTGCTCCGCCATTTGCATGCTCGCGCGCGGGCGCGCGGAGCCAGCGCGATGAGCCCGCGCCCCATGGAAGGTTGACGTCTCGATGACTCGCATCCTGCATCTGGACTGCGTCACGATGTGCCCGCCTGGGCGGCGTTTGATGGACGGGCGGCAGGGCGCGCGGGGCCGCGCCGAGCTGTGTTGCCATTGCTTGCTCGTCGAGATCGGCGACCGACTCGTGCTCGTCGACACGGGCCTCGGTCTGCTCGATGTCCGCTATCCGCGACGCCGGCTTTCGCGCCTCTTCGTCGACGTCCTCTGCCGCCCGCGCCTGCGCGAGGCGGACACGGCGGTGCGGCAGGTCGAGCAGCTCGGATACCGCGCCGAGGACGTGACGGACATCGTCCTCACGCACCTCGACTTCGATCACGCCGGTGGGCTCGATGATTTCCCGCGCGCGCGGGTTCATCTTCTCGAGGACGAGCACGCCGCTGCACGTGCACAGAAGACGTTCCTCGATCGGCAGCGCTTCCGCCCACAGCAGTGGAGCAGCACCGATCGCTGGCACACGTACGACGCCGATGGCGAGCGCTGGTACGGGTTCGAAGCGGCGCGCGGTCTCGACGGGCTGCCGCCGGAGATCCTGCTCGTCCCGCTCGTCGGACACACGCGCGGGCACGCGGGCGTCGCCGTCCACGACGGCAAGCAGTGGCTCCTCCACTGCGGAGACGCCTACTTCTATCGCGGAGAGATGGACCCGCGCGGGCCTCGCTACACGCTGGGGCTCCGCCTCTATCAACGCCTCATGGAGGTCGATCGCCGGAGACGCCTCTTGAACCAGCGGCGCCTGCGCCAGCTCGTGAGAGGGCACGGCTCGGAGGTGAAGATCTTCTGCGCGCACGACATCGTCGAGCTCTCGACGTTCCGAAAGCTGTCGGGCGTCACGTCCGAGCCGGCGAGCCGGCCGGGCCGCGCGATGTCGGCATCGAACGGCCGTCTCGTCGGCCGCGCGGGCTGAGGCGCGACACGCCAGCGGGTCAGACCGCGATCGACTTCTTCAGGTCCTCGAGCGAGTGGAGCAGCTCGTGCGCGCCCGACGCGAACGCGAGCTCGAGGGCCTCGAGGAGGTAGCGGTGCGCTTCGTCGTTGCGATCGCGAATCGCCGACACCTGCGCGAGCGCACCGAGGACCCTGGCGCGATCGGAGCCGCTCGGTCCCGCCATGTCGAGCGCTTCGCGGAGGACGCCCTCCGCATCCGTGAACTGCCCGGCGGCGGTGAGCGACTCGCCGAGCTTGCGCGCGAAGATCAGCACGGCGCGCATCGGATCGTCGAGCTCGCCGCGGAACAGCTCGCGCCGCGCGAGATCGAGCCCGCGGCGGAGGGACGAGATCGATCCGCCGAGATCGCCACGATTGGCCGCGCGCGTCGCCACCTGCTCGAGCAGGATGAGCGCCTGGAACGTGCGCTGCGCGTTGTACTCGTGGAGGGCGCGAGCCTCGAGCGGCATACCGTTGTCCTCGCCGATCTCGGCGCAGGCCGCGTGGAGCCCGCGGCGGACGGCAGCGGGGATCGTCGCGAGCACGACGTCGCGGATGAGCGGATGCGCGGGGCGATGACGCATGCCGCCGGCGTCGAGCGCCTCGATCATGCCGGCGGCTTCGAGCGCGGTCGTCGCTTCGTCGAGGTTCGTCCCTTCGGGGACCATCTTCCGGACGATGGCGCTGTCTGCGTTGTCGCCGTAGACGGCGATCGCCTGGAGGACGCGACGCGCGTCGGGCGGCAGGCGCTCGACGCGAAGCGCGATGAGGTCGGCGAGCCGGGTCGGCGCGCGCCCGCCTTGCTCACGTGAGAAGCGGAGGAGCTGATCGACGTAGAGCGGAGCGACGCCACGTCCGCCGATTTGCGAGCTCGGCCTGTTCGTGCCCTGGAGCAGCTTCGAGACGAGCGCCGGCGGCAGCCCCATGAGAACGCGCGCCGACGCGGTGCTCGCAGGCCAGCCCGGATCGTGACCCGGCGGATAGCTGACGATGAGCAGCGACGGCACCAGCGGCGGCTCACCGACGGCATCGGCAAACGCGGTGCGGCTCGCGCCGTCGATCGCGTGCAGATCGTCGACGGCGACGATGACCTTCTTGCCGTCGGCGCGCTCGCTCGCGCGCACGATCGCCCAGCGGAGCGCCTCGGCGACGGCGAACCGGAGCTCGTCGCTCGACAGCTCGCCGCGACCGCCGTGCTCGAAGATGTCGGCGAGACCACGTCGCGCCTCGGCGCTGGCGGCGGTCCAATCCTTCGTCGTTCCGCCGTTCCTCGGCAGGTTCGCGAGCTGCACGATCGCGCGGCGGACCGCGTAGTAGCCGACCTCGGCCCATGCGGGATCGGGCCCGACCTCGATCACGAGATTCTTCTGCGACGTCACCTTCTCGAGGAACTCGCTGAGAAGGCGGGTCTTGCCCATACCGATGTCGCCGACGACGCGTGCTCCGACGAGGGAGCTCTTCGCATCGGCGAGCCGATCCTGGAGCCAGAGGAGATCTTCGTCGCGACCGACGAGCTCGAGCGGAAACTGTGCGCGGCTGCCGTCGACGAGGACCGGGCGTTTGCCGGTACCGGGCTCGACGGGGATGACGCTCGGCGACGGGTCGCTCGGCGGGCTCATCGTCGCGGCCGTCGCGATGTTGCCGTTGACGGGACGGGGCGAAGCGGGGACCGCGTTGATGAGCGACGAGCCGCACTCGCCGCAGAACTTCTGGCCGCCGGGGTTCGTCGTGCCGCAGGCAGCGCACTTGACCGTCGCCGCGACCGGAGCCTTCGGGACGCTCGACTCGATCTGCGTGAGCGCATCGCCGAGCGCGTCCGAGAACTCGTCGGCGTTGCCGAATCGATGCGCCGGATCCTTCGCGAGCGCCATCAGGCACACGTCCGCGAGGAGCGAAGGGATGTTCCGCTCCGGCACCACCGAGCGCGGGTCCTCCGGCTGCTCGGTGATGTGCATCAATACGACCTGCGTCGGGCTCTCGGCCTCGAACGGCAAGCGGCCGGTGAGCAGCTGATAGAAGATGACGCCGACCGCATAGAGATCGGAGCGCGCGTCGAGCGGATCGCCGCGGCCCTGCTCCGGGCTCATGTACTCGGGCGTCCCGCAGACGATGCCAGGGCTCGTGATGTTCGTCTGCACCGCCTCGATGCGCATCTTCGCGAGGCCGAAGTCGACGACCTTCACGAAGTCGCCGCCCGTGCGGACCTGCTCGAGGATGATGTTCTCGGGCTTGAGATCGCGATGGATGATGCCGAGGTGATGCGCTTCCGACAGCGCGGCCAGCGACTGCCGGAGGATGCTCACGATGCGGCGGAACGAGAGCGGCCCCTCTTCGTACTGGATCCGCGCGAGGTCCTTGCCTCGCAGGAACTCCATCACGAGATAGAGCTGACCGTCTTCGGTCTTGCCGAAGTCGATGACGGCGACGGAGTTCGGGTGATTGAGCCGGCTCGCCGCGCGAGCCTCGGTGATGAAGCGCGCAGCGGCGTTCTCTTCGCCGACGAGATGCGGGTGGATGATCTTGACCGCGACCGTGCGTCCGAGCGTCGTCTGCTCGGCGCGGTACACGCGACCCATGCCGCCGATCCCGACGAGGTCGAGGATGACGTAGCCGCCGGGGAGCGTGCGCCCGACGAGCGGATCGTCCGGCTGCACGGCGACCTTGCCGACGGGGAAGCCGCACGTCGGACAGAACTTGTGCGTCTCTTCGCACTCGCTCTGGCACTGAGGACATTGCCGCATCGTGCTCGCCCCGGATGAGCGAAGCTAACACGCGCTCAACCCCGCGGAAACGTAAGAATCTGCACCCACATACGCCGTGAAATCATCGGCGTGCTCGGCGGGTACGGGAGAACACGTAAGTCGACGGCGACGAGGCGTGGGCTGCCCGACGCGGTCCGAGGTACCTCTTCCGTTCCGGTCGCGTGCCCGCGCCCGCACGCGTCGTGTTCCACTATCGTTCCCCCTCTTGTTGCCCATCCGGGCGGACGTCCCGCTACCATGGGCCCGTGGTCGGCGATCCGAGCAGGCCCTCTTTCCCGTCCGGCCCGTCCGGCCCGTCCGGCCCGTCCGGCCCGTCTAGCGCTCCTGGAGATGCGACGAGCACGCGCCGCGTCCTTCTCGGCGAGCTCCTCGTCGAGAGCAAGGTCATCACCGCCGAGCAGCTCGGCGAGGTGCTCGGCTCACCGCGCGAAGCGGGAAAGAAGCTCGGGCAGGTCTTGCTGGAGCGCGGCTGGATCACCGAGGCGCAGCTCACGCAGACGCTCAGCCTGCAGCTCAGCGTCCCCTGGGTCTCGCTCTATCACATCGATTTTTCGCGCCAGCTCTTGAACCGAGTCTCGCGTGAGGTGGCGGAGAAGTACGGCCTCATCCCGATCTTCGTGCGGCACGTCAAAGGCCAGGGCGAGACGCTCTACGTCGCGATGGACGACCCCACGAACGAGGGCGCGCTTCACGAAGTCGCGCGTCTCGCGGGTCTGCCGGCACGGCCGATGATCGCGTCGGCTTCGGACATCCGAAGCGCGATCCACGTCTATTACGGCGAGCCCGCGCCCGCGATGCCGATCATCGACGTGCCCGCTCCGCCCACGCGGGTCGATCCTCCGGTGACCACGCGGGATGGTCGAGGCGCGCGGAGCGACGCGGCGCCGGTCACGCCGGCCATCCCGACGCAGCCCGATCCGCCGCGCGCGCCTGCCGCTCGACGCTCGACGCCGAGCGCTCCGCCGCCGGCGACGGCGCCCGAGGAAGCATCGCCCGTCACGACACGTTCGTATCCGCCGGCCGAAGTCGTCGCAGCGGCCGCGGCTGCAGCGACCGCAGACGATGGAACTCGGAAGTCGACCCCTCCGCGCGCGGAAGAGTCCGATCCCGGGCGCACCTCGGATCCGGGACGAGGATCGGACCCGGGGCGTCGGAGGCCACGCATGGTGAACCTGACGCTGCTCGACGGGACGACGATCTCGCTCCCCGCCAAGAAGAAGAAGGACGAGAAGAACACCCCGGCGGAAGGCCTCACCGCGCACGACTTCGTGAGCGCTCTCCGTGCGACGGCGCACGGGGCGGACGCGCGAGAGATCCTCGGCGATCAGGTTCGCTGGGAACCGATCGTCGCTGCGCTGCTCTCGATCCTGCTCCGCAAAGGGCTCATCGCGGACTGGGAGTTCGTCGAGGAGCTCCGGAAGATCTGACGGCGCTCGCGACGACGTGAGCTGGGCGGCGTGACGCGCCGTCGAGATTGTCGGCGCTCCGCGCTCGAGCCGGAGCGCCGGCTGCGATTCGCTCCTTCCGGCCGGAGGTTCGCATGCTGAGACACGCATGCAACGGGCGCTCGATTGGATTCGTCGCCGGATGCTCGTGCTCTTGCTCGGTGCGTACGTGCTGGGCGCGCTCGCGCCGTCGATCGGCGAAGCGCTGCGCGAAGTTCAGATCGCCCGCGTGCCCGCGCTCGGAGCTTCCGGTTTCTCGGTCCCGATGGCGATGCTCGGCTTGCTCCTCTTCATCGCGGGGCTCGGCGCAAGGCGCAACGAGATCGTCGAGACCTTCCGGCGCCCGAAGGTCCTCCTGCTGGGCCTGCTCGCGAACGCGACGTACCCGACGCTCTTCGTGGCGGCCTCGTCCGCTTTGCTCCCGCTTCTCGGCTCGCACAGCATCGACGAGGACAGCCAGAACGTGCTGGTTGGCCTCGCCATCGTCGGCGCGATGCCCATCGCAGGAGCGTCGGTCGCGTGGTCACACAACACCGAAGGCAACGTCGCGCTCAGTCTCGGCCTCGTGTGGGGCTCCACGTTCCTGAGCCCCATCCTCTCGCCGATCGTCCTCGACGTGATGAGCACGTTCGTGAGGGGCGAGTACGCAGAGGACCTGCAGGAGATCGCGCGGCAGCGATCGGCGCCGTTCTTCGCGCTGGTGGTCGTCGTTCCGACGGTGCTCGGCATCGCGGTCCAAGCCGTGTTCGGACGCGCTCGCATCGCGCATCTCCTGCCCGGGCTACAGCTTCTCAACCTCGTCGACCTGCTCGGCCTGAACTACGTGAATGCGTCGATCTCGCTACCGGACGTGATTGCCCGCCCGGAGCCCGACTTCATCGTGCTCGTCGCGGTGCTCACGACCGTGATGTGCATCTGTGCGTTCGCGATCGGATGGTGGATCCCGCGACGGTTCCATGCGCGCCGTGAGGATCAGACCGCGATGATGTTCGGCCTGGGAATGAGCAACAACGGCAGCGGTCTGGTGCTGGCTCAAGCGACGCTGGTCGATCGGCCGCGCGTGCTCGTCGCGATCATCGTCTACAACGTGATCCAGCAAATCGGGGCAGGAATCGTCGATGCGCATCGCCGTCGCGCGCCATCGGCACGGCCGAGCCTCGCGCCTTCTGCCGAGCCCGTCCGAGCACGACCGCCGCCAGCAGAGCCCGAGCGGCGTCCGGCGGGGTGAGCCTGACCTTCGGATTTTCGATCGGGCGTGGCCGCGACCGCGAGGAGCGCAATCGGGCCCGACACCTCCTGCTGTCGCCGGCCCGACACGTTGGCAGTCATGCGGGCCGACGATCGCTGTTCGTTTGCCAACATTGCGGGAATACGCGCGGGGCCGCGCGATTTCCCGCGCGAACGAGCGGTCCGAGCGCTGGGCCCGATCTTGCTCGAAGCCCGGGCATGAGCAAGAGCATTACAGGCGAGGTCCCTCCCCTCGGGAAGGAGATCGCCGGAAGCAAAGGTGCTGTCGTCGTGGTCGGCGGCAGCGGCGGAATGTCGGATCGCTATCGCGAGGTCGTCGAGGAGCGCGGGCTCGAGCTCCGCCACTTCGAGAACCGCGTTCCGAACGGGACGCGGCGGGTCCTCGGCAAGGTCGCCGCCGTCATCATCATGGTCGGCATGGTCTCGCACTCGCTTCGTGACCAAGTGAAAGGGCTCGTCGACGATGACGCCAAGGTCGTGTACTTGCGGTCGGCGTCCGTCTCGGCGTTGCGGAATGCGGTCGCCTCCCTCGAGAAGTGACCCGCCGTTGAGACGAGGACGTCACTGGCGCGGACGAGCTTCCCGCGTAGGCTGCGGGTGTGCGTCGCCGCGAGTTCGTCTTCGGTGTGTTCGGGTCGATCGTCTATGTGGCATGCGGGAGCGATGCTGGGCACGGAGCGCCCGCGACGCCCGATGCCGGTACGAGCCCCCCACCGCCCCCGTCCGAAGAGCCCGATGCGTCGATGCCGCTCGCGTCGACGTCTTCCGCGGCCGATAGCGATCGCGTCTTCCCGCAGGGCGTCGCTTCGGGCGATCCACGTCCGGACCGGGTCGTCTTGTGGACCCGAGTCGAGCCGACCGAGGTCGGGAAGGCCGCTGGCGACGACGTCGAGCTGTCGCTCGTCATCGCGAAGGACGAGGCGCTCACGCAGATCGTCGCGCGCACGAAGCTGACCGCCGTCGCATCGAGTGACCACGCCGTACGCGTCGTTCCGACCGAGCTCGAGCCAGGTCGCTTCTATTGGTACCGCTTCGAGGTCGAGGGCAACGCGACGACGCAAGTCGGGCGGACGAAGACGGCGCCCGATCCGAACGCCGACGTGCCGGTGAAGTTCGCGATGTGCGCCTGCCAGGACTTCATCGGGCGGTACTGGCATTCGTGGAGAGCCTTGCTCGACGAGAAGGCCGACCTCGACTTCATCCTCTACCTCGGCGACTACATCTACGAGTCCGTCAACGATCAGCGGTTCCAGTCGACGACGCCGGACCGGGCGATCAGCTTGCCCGACGGGATCGATACGTCCGCCGCGCAGGACAAATCGCGGATCGCGGCCGGCACGCTCGCCGACTACCGCGCGATCTACAAGGCGTACCGGAAGGACCCGCTCCTCCGCGCGGTCCACCAGCTCTATCCGTTCATCATCACGTGGGACGATCACGAGTTCGCGGACGACTGCTGGCAGGACCACTCCACGTCCTTCAACGGCAAGGATCCGGCCACCAAGGGACCGCTCGCCGACGACGAGAAGAACACGCCGCGGCGGACCTCAGCGAACCGCGCCTTCTTCGAGTTCCAGCCGCTGGACGTCGTCTACAAGTCGAACCTGACGTTCCCGTTCGACATCCAGATCTACCGGCAGCTCCGCTACGGAAAGCACGTCGAGCTGTTCATGACCGACCAGCGCTCGTACCGCGCCGACCACCTGATCCCCGAAGGCGAGGGCGCGGATCTCACGGTCGGTAAGTTCACGAACTACTCGATGGTCGGCTCGCGCTACTTCGTGCGAAAGGCCGGCTTCGATCCGAAGGAGGCGTCGGCGAAGCCGTCCTTGCTCGGCGCTGCGCAGAAGACGTGGTTCCTCGACGCGATCAAGAAGTCGACCGCCACGTGGAAGGTCTGGGGCAACGAGGTCCAGATGTACCAGATGGCTCTCGACCTCTGGCGCCTCCCGAGCGTGCCGGACAGCATCCTCGGATTCAAGCCGTACACGGCGTACATCAACTGTGACCAGTGGGACGGCTATCGCAGCGAGCGCGCCGAGATCCTCGGAGAGCTGAGCAAGGCCAAGGTCGAGAACCTCCTCGTCTGCACGGGCGACATCCACTCGTTCTACGCCGCCGAGCTGCACGTCGACTTCGACAAGCCCGGAGCGAAGCCCGTCGGCGTCGAGTACGTGACCGCAGGGATCTCCTCGGCATCCCTGAAGGCGCTGATGAGCAAGTTCATCGCGCCGGACTCGCCGCTCGCCTTCGTCGTCGAGTCGTGGACGGGCGCAGCGGACAAGGCGCTCGTGGACTCGAACGCGCCGTTCCTGAAATACGCCGACACCGATTCGTATGGCTTCGCGCTCATGAGCATCGACGGCGCAAAGGTCGAGGCGACGTTCGTGGAGGTCGGCGATCCGCAGAACCCGACCTACGGCGGCGTGATCGGTCGCGCGAAGTTCGTCACCGAGGTCGGGACGAACAAAGTGAAGGCGCTCTGATCGCGGCCCAACTGGAGCTCGATCCAGCTCGTCGAAGCTCGCGAGTTTCGCTGATCGCTGGACCGAGATAGTGATCGATCATGCGAAGCGCCGTGCTGGCATGCGTCGTCGCGACCGTGGCCGCGTGTCAGCGCGGGCCGCAAGCGTCGACGGCGAAGCCGAACGACGAGCTCGGCTCGGGCGGAGGCTCGCCCTCGCAGTGCGCGTTCGCGCTGCGCCCCGACGACGTGCGCGATGCGCCCCTTCTCGAAGCGGCCAATCGCGCCCTCGCGCTCCCGCGGCCGACGCGCTCGCCGACTCCCGAGGAGCTGCGGGAAGGCAACGCGATCATCGCGAAGGCTCGCGCCGCGGAGCCGGCCGACCCTCGAACGAGGTGCACGACCCTTCTCAGCACGTTCGCGTCGACGGGCCTTTCCGACGCGCTCGTTCCGCTCGCCGAGGCCTGCTCCGACGCGGAGCGCGTCGCGTCGGCGTGGCAGGCGATCGAGCTCTTCGACTCCGCGCCGCCCTCGTCGTCACCCACGAGACCGAGAGACGCGGCGCGAAGCGCGGAGCTGCGGCGCGTGCTCGCGCCGCGTGTGCCGAAGATCGTTCTCGATGTTCCGGTGGCAGGCGCGGTGCAGCTCGACGAGACGCCGGTGCTCGACGGGCCCGGGCGCGGGACGTTGCACCCGCCACCCGGGCGACATCGTCTCGCGATCGCGAGCGGCGTGTGCGAAGGCGCAACGCTCGATGTCGTCGTACGCGAAGGCGATCGGCGCTCGATCGCCCTCGAACTGCCCGTTCGCTGATCGCGTTGCCGCGCGGAGCGACGCGGCGACCGCCGCCATCGCTTGGCGAGCTGACGCACCGGTCACCTCTGGTCTCTATCGACTCCTGCCTATGTCTTCTCGGGGAGAGATTTACAGGGAGACAGGGGGAACGGGGAGCCGAGAGGGAGGGGGCCTTTCTTCAATTTCGACCTGGACCCTCGTCGGGCCCTCGGCAAACGTGAAGACTCGCGAGCCGCACTTCGTGCTGTGGCGCGCGAGCCTTCACGTTTACCTCGGAAAGGAAGGTCTCACTTCCGAGCTCCAGCCGCGTTCCGCAAACGGTGCGCTCTCCAAGCTTTGTCCCGAGACCTTCGGGAGGACATGAATGGCTGGACGAACCTAACGGCAGCTCGGCGCGCTCTGGCGCCTGCGACGCCATGCGGGCCGCTTTCTCCGTCCGAGTCGTACAGCCGGCAAGGACGCCCGTGCCTTGAAGAACGACCTGCCAGGTCGCATCAGAGGCTCAAATTTTTCGAGCGAAACGCGAAGCGCATGCGGATGATCTTTAGAACACAGCAAGATCGATCACTTGCGCGCTGCCGCGCACAACACGATCGTCAGGTGCGATCGGCTTAAATAGT